>JAWOEP010000082.1:0-5369 GCA_046482705.1 Desulfotignum sp. | reverse complement strand
GGCGTTGTCATGGAATGGCCTCTGAAAATCCAGGATAAAGACCAGGAAAAACCTGTTACCGGTCTGTACCGGATAGATGAGACAAAATTCAACGCCCTGGCAGATGAAACCTTTTTGAAAGTCCGTAAGGCAGGGGCACTGCCCATTGCTTATGCCCAGCTTTTTTCCATGGGCAATATTCAGAATTTCGCACAACTGGCAAAGGCACAGGGACAGATGAAAGAAAAAAAGCAGGATATCAAACCCATTCTGGGAGATGATGATATGATCTCCTTTTCATGAGGAATAAAAACCATGGCCGATCCCGGCGGCCTGCCGCAGCGAGAAGAGCCAAAGTTAATATGGTACAGAAAATTTTTATCACCAGCAACGGCATGATTGATATAAAATGTCCGAAATGCGGTAAGATCAAAGAGGTGGATGTCTCAAAATATCTGAACCTGGATAAAGCTTTAAATTTCAAAGCTACTTGCGGGTGCAGTCATGTTTTTCCTGTGATGATTGAAAGGAGACGGCATATCCGGAAAAATATTAATCTCAAAGGGACCATTCTCTACAAGTCAAAGCAATACCCTGTAAAAATTTTGGATATTTCCAGACTCGGCATGCGTATTATAACTGGAAAGTCACTGGATATTTTGGAAGGCGAACGCCTTGAGGTTACATTTATGTTGAATGATCCGGGAAAATCAAACGTGTCAAAAGAAGTTGTTGTCAAGAAAAAGTATGACAATCATAAAGGTGACATGGGCGTTGCGTTTTTATCCCATGAACATTATGATGATTTTGGGAAGTATCTGTTGTTTTATTTTCAGTGACAGCCGTTCATTTACACTGGAAGGCAACTATCTGGCAAAGCTGTGGCCGGTTGAACTGGAAATGCTTCCCCGGGAGCTTCCACCGGGGAATGCCTTTACAAGACAACAATAGATAAAGAAAGTCAGGCCCCCTGGTCCGGCATCAGCGTTCGTCAGTGATTTTGATCGTGTCCCGGGTTTCAGATATCGGCTTGAAGGTTTTCCGGGTTTCTGAGACAGCGGCCGGGGATGGCACATGAACCGGGTCCAGGGGGTGGGTATGGGCCCTGAGACCGCCGGCAGGGGTGACATAAAAGGTGCCGTCATCATACATGCGGACAATACGTCTGTCAGCATCGCTTGCAACAAAATTGTCAAAAAGGCGCTGGCATACCTGCTGTATGGCCCGGGCCATAAGGGTATCACCATCTTTTTTGTTAAAGGCGCTCTGGGTCATTGTTTTCACTTCTGCCCGGTTGGTCCACAGGATTTCCCCGTTTCTGGTATCCTGCACAATCATTCTGAGCTGGACAATGGCATTGTCAACGCGTCCGCCCTTGTGTGCCAGGTGGGCCAGGCCGGCACCGGCAACACCCCATATTGCAGTATTCCAGTCTGAATAGCTTGTGTCTGTGGTCAACCCGCCGCCAAAGCGCGGATGGCCGCCTGCCAGACTTGTGGTTGTGTCTTCATCCACGGGCCAGTCATTCATGGAAAGGGCTGCGCCCAGTATGCCGCCAATGGCCATTTTGTCAATCATTTCATAGTTATCCGATTCAGCAATGCCGAACAGCGCACGTGATCCGGTATTGAAGAAAAAAGGCAGCACCCCGGTCTGGAGCGGGTTGAAACTGTCTTCCCTGTCATTTTTGAATACTATTATCCGGCCTCTTACCACATAGTCGGCGTTGAAGGCCATTCCGATTTCCTGAATGGCCTTATGATCCAGGGCAATGGATTTATACTGGGTATTGGGATCCCGGGAAGTTTCCACTTCCTCGTTTTCCAGATTTGCTTTCAGGGCATTGATAATCTCATTTTTCATGATGTCAGACCAGTCTTTGGCCAGCTCAGCCTGGAGTACGGAATTGGCACTTGATATTTTTTGGGGTACTGTGTTCTGGTTGATAATCTTTTTTTGGGAAAGATAGGCAAAGACATCTTCATTGATTGCAGGGGCATATCCGAAACGCTGGATTTCGTCCTGCAACGCCTCCATTATCAGCATGTTCCGGCGCCAGTATCCCACAGGAGAGTCTGCCGGGGTGTAATCGGCAAAAGGAAGGATAACAATTGTTTTTTCATTTCCCAGATTGGCTGTACGAACCACCGGATGAAGGGAGTCAACAGTCGCGGTTCCGCAGGCGGTGAAAAGAAAAGCCGCCAGAATTGTTGTGATAACCACTTGTATTGTTTTCATAGTTACTTCCTCAGAGGATAAAATTATGTGTCATCATTCTCAATGCCTACCATGGAAGCAGCAGTTGGCGGCTGGCCTGGAAGGTTTCCCAGCTGCCTGCGCCGCCAGGCCATGTGAACCGCCATATTCCCGACATCTGGGCGGCAGAGAGCGCTTGTATCCGGTAAGTGTAGGTAATGCCGTGTTGTAAAAAAGACATCTCATACAGCCATGAAATGCCGTCTCCGGGCAGCACATTGACCGGGGTGTTTCCCCATGTGCCGGTGTAATACCCGGGTGCTGCAGGATTTTTATCCAGTTTCAGCAGATTGGCATTATCGTAACTGTACAGCATGCCGTTATATGATTCAGTAACTTTCCATGCGCCTTCCAGGGTTCTGAGGTTGATCTGGATACGCTGGGTTTCAACCGCAGTGTTCAGGTCGGCACCGGTCCGGGTGGAGATAACCATGGTGCCATGGTATTCCAGCAGCTGTACCGGGCCGAAGGGAATGACCGGTACAGGGCCGTCTGCATAGGTATGGGCATCTGCTCCGCTGGTTTTTATCCCGTTGTTATAGGCAAGGAAGAACTGTCCGAATTTGTCCCAGGCGTAAACCAGGCCGGGCATCATTTCAGGAAACTCCATCAGCACATATACATACTGGTTCAGGCTGCAGTATTCGTTGAGGTTGCCCGGGACATTGTCCGGATCAAGCCATTGTCCGCCGGCATCCCGGCACATCATCTGCGTGGGATGGTAAGCCAGGTCGTCAGGTACGGGCAGCTGCAGGTGCAGCTGCCTGGCTGCAGGGGCTTCAATCATGCTGTAATAGGGGGAGACCTGATATGTTTCCGGTGCAGGCACAGGCAGGCCCACCGGATCTCCCGGGCGCCTTATGTTGATGGTAACGGGTATTTGGCGGAAAAACTGGCTGTAGGGGTCTGAAATCGTAATGGTTCCTGTGTGGTTGCCGTAACCCATGGCCTGGATAATATCAGAAACCGGGGAAACCGACAGTTGGCCGTACGGGTCCTGGCTGACCAGGCCTGCACCGCCGTTCAGTAAAAGAAAGTTGACATCAGTGGATGCTGTCCATCCGGCCGGTCCGGAAAAAACTTGAACAACCTGGGGATCAAAGGAAACATCAACAGAACCTGCATCTTTTTCAAAGCTCCAGAACAACTGGCCCGGATGCACGGACAGATCGGTTGACTGTGCCGTTCTCAGATTCACGGTCAGAACCACCGGATCTGTTGTCTGGCTTTCGTTCAGATTTGATCTGATGGTCACGGTACCGGTTGCACCATCCAGGATACCATCTCCGTCAAAGTCTTCAGTCATGGTCAACAGCTGGGGGTTTGCCGTTACAGAAATGGTGGCATTTCCAGTGCCTGAATTCTGTGACAAAGACAGCCAGGCGGCATCTGTCTGTGCACTCCAGTCAAAATTGGATTTGTCAGGATCGGTATTGGTAATATCAACGGGAAATGTCTGCTGACCTGCATTTTTTTCCGTGACAACCAGATCCAGGGTGGTGGGTGAAACAGTTAACAGATCCCCTATGCTGCGCAGCACGGTCAGTGAGACAGGAATGGATACAGGTTCAGTATCCGGGTCCAGACCGGACATGATGGTGATGGTGCCATCCCATCTGCCATCTCCCATGTTTTCTGAAACATTGACTTGTGCTGTGAGGGATCCGGGTGATTCACCTTCTGCTGAAGAAAGGGTTATCCATGGGGCATCAGTTGCGGCAAAAAATGTGGCGGTTTCCCCTTCTTCTCCTCCATCCCCTTCTTCGCCATCTTCTCCCTGTTCCGCAGCATCGGGCACAGGCCCGCCCACAACAGCGATACTGAAGGAAAAAGGACCGGCTGCAGTCCCGGGAAGAACTCTGACAGTGCCGATATCAATTGCCTGGGGTGAAACTTCGAATTCACCGGGAGTAAACCCTGATGCCGCTGCAGGCAGCCAGCCAATCAACAGCAGAACAGCCAGTATCCGTGACATTCTATACACAGTCTCCATAAATGCCTCCTTACCTTCAGTAGGTGATATACCCTGTTCAGGGCCAAATGTATAGAAAATATAGAAGTAAATGAATTGTATTGTCAAGTTTTATATATAAATATATTACATTTTATCTGAAATTTATATAAAAAAATTCCCAAAAATCGCGTTTTTTAGTGTGCTGCCCCTATTTTCGGGTAGTAAAAATCAGTGAATTTCCATGGGTTTTCCTTGTGGAGAAGCATTGACAACCATGTGATACACCGCTATATTGTCCGGGTAATTATGAAACCAACAGTATAATAAGGAGATTCACCAATGCACATTTTTGCAGACCAGATAAGCAAGGTCAGCCTGTCCAACTACAACCTCCGCATAGAACTCACCCAGCGGGCTGCGGAAAATACATCAGTGGAGGTCGGTACATTGATCATCCCGGTGAGCCAGGCCAACAATTTTGTCAATGGACTGGCCAATGGTCTCAAGCGGCTTGAGGCCCAGATAAAGGAACAGGCTGAGCAGAACAATAATAAGGATACTCTGCAATAGACCGGCAAAAAACACAATTAAGCCGGATGCAGATTCCGGTCCTGGAAATAGCGGCCATCTGTTCTTCCAGGGCCGTTTTTTTGCCGCTATGGGCCACACCCTGCAGATCAGCAGCAGCTGTTGCGGCTGTTCGGTTGTCAGCGGACAAAGTCGATATTCACCAGATCCGGGGAATTGTAAAGCCTGTCCGGTATGGCAATGCCGGTTTCCCGGGAGTTGTCACAGGAAAAGGTATGGGGGTCCGGATCTATGACGTTAAATCCAAAAAAATTGAGAAGACTGCCGACATACACCTCAAAGGCAAATGGATTTAAAAAATCAGGAATCGTCACTGCTGCGCCCACAGGATCGCTGGTATAGTAGGATATGAAACCGGAACGGTCCATTCTTGCCCCTTTTATACAGATGCCGGCCATTTCTTCAAAAAGGGGGCCGATCGATGAAATCCCCCAGCCAGCAGCGCTCGACCACCCGCTTGACCGCGGCGACCCGCTGGTCGCGGGGCATGCGCCGGAGCTTGCCGCGGAAATCAAGGTACTCCCGCACGCGCATTTCCGGATAAAGGGGGTTGCCCTCCGGCAGGTAGCCGATCACCCGCCGCACGTCGATC
>JAWOEP010000471.1:0-2726 GCA_046482705.1 Desulfotignum sp. | reverse complement strand
GCAGACCTTTGAACTGTGGATATTGTGCGCCATTCTCTATCTGCTCATGACCTTTACACTTTCCATGTGTGTCCAGTATCTGGAAAGGAGGACAGCCACCAAATGATAGATGTTATAAGCATTTACAAGACATTTTATGTGCCCCATGAGGTCAAGGCCCTGGTGGATGTCTCCAATAAAATCGAGGCCGGTGAGGTGGTGGTGGTCATCGGACCGTCCGGTTCCGGCAAAAGCACGTTTCTGCGGTGCCTGAACCGCCTGGAAACCGCAGAGCGTGGGCAGATTCTGGTGGACGGGGTGGATATTTTCGATCCCAAAACCAATATCAACACGGTCCGGGCGGAAATGGGCATGGTGTTCCAGTCCTTCAACCTCTATCCCCACCTGACGGTACAGGGCAATGTGGGCCTGGCCCAGAAACTGGTGCGGAAAAGACCCAAAAAAGAGCGGGAGGAAAAAACCAGGATGCTGCTGGAAAAGGTGGGTATTTCCGCCAAAGCCAAGGCCTGGCCGTCCAATCTGTCCGGGGGCCAGCAGCAGCGGGTGGCCATTGCCAGGGCTCTGGCAATGGATCCCAAGATCATGCTGTTTGATGAACCCACCTCTGCTCTGGATCCGGAGATGATCGGCGAGGTGCTGGAAGTGATGAAAACCCTGGCCAAAGAGGGTATGACCATGGTGTGTGTCACCCATGAAATGGGATTTGCCCGGGAGGTGGCAGACCGGGTTATATTCATGGACGAGGGCATGGTTGTGGAAGAAGGCACCCCTGAGAAATTTTACAAAAATCCCACCCATGACCGGACCAAACTCTTTTTAAAACAGATCCTGTAGCAAATTGATTACAAGGTGAAAGCTGCAGCCCACCGGGCAAATCTGTCGGCATGTTCCGGATCAAGGATGCTGAGTTCTGCAATGATATCGGGTACCGTCCGCTTTTGGTGGCGGTTTTCCGGAGTTTTGGAAAAAAATTTGTCTGCACAGCAGATGATTCTTTCTTCCAGGGTTGTTGGCACCATGTCCCGCCGGGGAAGGGGCAGGTTGCGGCCAATGATGGTATCAAGGGAAATGCCGGCCCCGGTGTGGCGTTCAGCCACCATGCCATAGGCAGGATCCAGTCCTTCTTTGTCCAGCAGCTGTCTGCCCAGATATCCGTGGCAGATGTAAGGGGCATCTCCTGTGCAGCCGATAGCCGGAGATGCGGTCAGGAAGATACCGATGTCGTGGAGCATGGCCGCCTTTTCAATGAAGTCCAGATCCAGGTTAAGATGTGGCAGGTTTCGGGCAATTTCCAGGCTTTTTTTTGCCACCTGCCGGCTGTGGTTCACCAGAATGGTATGGGTGTCCGATCCCGGCGGATAAAATTTTCCAATGACCTGCAGCGGATCCATTGTCAGGACAACAGCACCCCTTCGATAAACGGATCCAGATCTCCGTCCAGCACCCGGTCCACATCACCGATTTCCTGGTCTGTGCGGTGGTCCTTGACCATGCGGTAGGGATGCAGTACATAGGACCGGATCTGACTGCCCCAGGCAATCTCATCCTTGCCGTCATGCAAAGACTGCATTTTTTCGTCCTGCTTTTGTTTTTCCAGCTGATAGAGCCGTGATTTGAGCACTTTCATGGCTATTTCCTTGTTCCGGTGCTGGGAGGGTTCCTGCTGGCACTGGACCACAATGCCGGTGGGCATATGGGTGATGCGCACTGCAGAACTGGTCTTGTTCACATGCTGGCCCCCGGCCCCTGAGGCCCGGAACACATCGATACGCAGGTCTTTGTCATCGATATCGATCTGGATATCATCCTGGATATCCGGATAGACAAACACCGAGGCAAATGAGGTGTGGCGTTTGCCGTTGGCATTGAAAGGGGATATGCGCACCAGGCGGTGGACCCCTGATTCCACCTTCATGAAGCCGAAGCAGTTTTGTCCGGCCACTTTAAAAGTGGCGCCCTTGATACCGGCTTCATCACCCGGCTGCAGGTCAATGATGGTCAGTTTGTACCCTTTCTTGTCGATCCACCTGGTATACATCCTGAACAGCATTTCGGCCCAGTCCTGGGAATCGGTACCCCCGGCGCCCGCATTGATGGAAACCAGGGCATCCCTGGCATCATCTTCATGGTCCAGGGTGATGTCCAGAGAAAATTTTTTGATGCGCTTTGCAATACCTGTCAACTGCCGGCCCACGTCTGCTTCACTTTCCTTGTCCCCTTCTTCATGGGCCATTTCCAGCAGCATCTGTGCATCTTCAAGGTCGGCGCAGATGCTTTTGCAGGTATCCAGAAGGTTGGCCAGGACCGTCTGTTCTTTGAGCATGTCGGTGGCTTTTTCCGGATCATCCCAGAAGTCCGGCCTGGCAGAGAAATGTTCCAGTTCCTTGAGCCGTCTTTCTTTTACCGGCAGGTCAAAGATACTCCTTGAGACGGTCGGTTTTGGCGGCAAGTGCGGATATGGTCTGTTTTAAGTCTGTATTCATGGTTGAAATCTCCTTTTGATATATTCTATACCTTTTACCATAAAACCCATGCTTATTGCAATAAGGCAGGCAAATGCCCGCCCTATTTCCGCCGTGGGCATAGGCGCGTCCAGGTCGAACGGCTTGCGGGAATCGACGTAGGACATCATCGTGCGGGGCGCGGAAGGTCTGCCGACAACCTCTTCTCGCGCGGGAGGCAAGATTGTCCCCGACTTGTCGAACTTCTGATACCCATCCGGAATC
>JAWOEP010000236.1:0-4372 GCA_046482705.1 Desulfotignum sp. | reverse complement strand
TGTGACGTGGGCTGCGTTGCGAAACCTACGATCTTTTGAAGTTTATCCATCTAAGGAGCCCTGAATTTAAGGTGCAGCGCTACTTGATTCAGATTTACGGCTAATGTACTCCAGCAATATCCGTTCGGGGCCCAAAAAGTGTATGCCGTGGATGTGGGATACGGTCAGCTGGCATGGTCGTTGCGCAAGGACCCGAAAGTGGTGGTCATTGAGCGCACCAATATCCGGTACTTGCCGTATGTAGCAATCGGCCGGAAAATGGATATGGTTGTGGCGGATACGTCGTTTATTTCTTTGAAAACAGTCATACCGGCAGCAGAAAAATTCATGGGGCCGGGATCCCGGGTGATTGCCCTGATCAAGCCCCAGTTTGAGGCAGGAAAGCAGTGTGTCGGCAAGGGCGGTGTTGTAAAGGATCCGGAAATCAGACAGAAGGTGGTGGCAGATGTATCACAGTTCTTCGCCGGCAAAGGCTATGGTGTGGAAGATGTGACCCCCTCCCCGGTCCCGGGTCCGAAGGGAAATACCGAATATCTGATTTCCCTGGTTTTCAATGGCCATTGAAAAAAACACTATGAATTTTATGCAATTTTTATTATTACACTTTTAATATTTAAACACGACGTTTTATTAATTGTTTAAAGGAGCGGTAATGAGCGAAGACATCAAAACCATGAGAAATGTGGCATTTGCAGGCCATGGAGGTGCGGGCAAGACAACTCTTGCTGAGGCTATGCTTTTTAAGGCAGGGGTGACCAACCGTCTGGGCAGGGTTGAAGAAGGCAATACAGTGATGGATTTTCAGCCTGAAGAAATCAAAAAACAGCAGAGCATCAACACCTCATTTATCAAATATACCCATAATAAACATACCATCACATTGATGGATACTCCTGGTGATCAAAACTTCTTCTCAGCTGCCAAAACCTGTTTTCCGGTTGCCGACGGCATGGTCTTTGTGGTCGACGGTGTGGGCGGACCCTCTGCCATGACTGAAGAGGCAGCAGCATCTGCGCTGGAATACAACCTGCCCGGCATGGCCATTGTCAACAAACTGGACAGGGAAAGATCAGATTTTGCCACCTGTGTGGATGCCTGCAGCACTTCCCTTAAAAAGAAAATCATTCCTGTCTGTTATCCCATCGGTGCTGAAACCACTTTCAAGGGTATCGTAAATATTATCACTGGTCAGGCATATGAATATGATGAGGACGGCAAGGCCAGACAGGTGGACATACCTGCGGACATGGCCGATGAAATGGCTGTGGCAAAAGAAGAATTCATTGAAAATATAGCAGAACTAGATGATGACCTGCTTGAAAAATATTTGGAAGGGGAAGACCTTTCTGAAGAGGAGATTAAAACAACTTTTCGCAAGGGAATTTCAGAGGCTGGTTTCTATCCGGCCATCTGCACTTCTGCGGTTAAATTGATCGGTATTGATATGGTGCTGGACTTCATCGATACCTATATGCCCTCACCTCTGGACAGAGGTGACTGGATCGCAAAAGACAAGGAAGGCAATGACGTGGTGGTGTCTCCGGATCCGGATGCAGAATTCTGCGGATTTGTTTTCAATACCATTGTGGATCCCTATGCCGGCCGCCTGTCCCTGGTCCGGGTTATTTCAGGATCACTTGGTAAAGAGGGCAATTTTCTCAATGTCACCAGAGATACCAAGGAAAGATTTTCCCAGCTGCTGGAGATCGCCGGAAAAGAACAAAAACCCATTACTTCGGCCGGACCAGGTGCCATTGTGGCCATGGCCAAACTCAAGTCCACCCTGACCGGCGATACCCTCACAGGGGGAAGAGAGATTCAGATTCCGGCACCGGCTTCCATGCCGCCGGTTATCTCCTTTGCCATTTCCCCCAGATCCAAAAATGATGAAGACAAGATCCATGAGGCCCTGCGTAAAATTCTCCAGGAAGACACCGGTCTTGTGCTCAAAAGAGAAGAAGAAACCAGACAGACCATTCTTTCCGGCCGTGGACTGGTACATATTGAAGTGACAGCTGAAAAAATCCAGCGCAAATTCAACGTGGCCATGGATATAAACACACCCAAAGTGGCCTACAGGGAAACCTTCAAGAAAAAAATCCGGGTCCAGGGAAAACACAAAAAACAATCCGGGGGCCATGGCCAGTTCGGTGACTGCTGGATTGTTCTGGAACCGCTTCCCAGGGGAGCCGGGTTTGAATTTGTGGACAAGATTGTGGGCGGTGTGATTCCCAAAAACTATATACCTGCTGTTGAAGCCGGTATCAGGGAAAGTTCCCAATACGGTATTCTGGCGGGATTTCCCTGTGTGGATTTTCGCACCACCCTGGATTTCGGGTCCTATCATTCTGTGGATTCCTCTGAAATGGCTTTTAAAACAGCCGGCTCCATCGCCTTTAAAACCGCTGCCAAAGATGCCAGGCCTGTGCTGCTGGAGCCTGTCATGAAAGTTTCGGTAAAAGTGCCCGATGCCAACACCGGTGATATCATGGGCGATCTCAACTCCAGGCGGGGCCGGGTTCTGGGCATGGATTCCGAAGATGACAAACAGATCATCAATGCTTTGGTCCCCATGTCTGAAATGCTGCGGTATGCACCGGATTTAAGCTCCATGACCGGTGGCAGGGGCACCTTTACCATGGAATTTGCCCAGTATGATGAAGTGCCTTCCGACCTGGCCCAGAAAGTCATTGACCAGGTGAATGCACAAAAAGAAAACAGCTGAAAAAAAATACACAGAGAACATCTTTTTTACGACAGGCAGGGGCCTGATGCTTTTACAGATCAGGCCCCTGCCTGGTTTTGGATATTCGGTTTTTGACAATATACAAAAAAACTGTCACGCCAGGGCCGGGTTCAATCTGCAGTGGGATACAGCTGCCCGGTCCAGAAGATGCCCCAGTTCTCCTTTTTCATTGGGGAAAAATCCCATGGATTTTTCCCATACTTCCTGGTCTTCCATGCAAAAATACACCAGGACATTCGGGGCATATTCTTTTATCAGATGAATCAACCGCTGGTACAGCCGGATACGCAGGGGTTTGAAATAGCGCATCTTGCTGTCCAGGCCCGGGATGAATTCGCCATAGCAGATGGTGGAGGATGCAAACCGTTTTTCAATGATCTGCTTAAGGGGCGGCATGAACCTGAAGCTGCCCATGCTGATCCATACGATGCTGTCCGGCCGGACATGGGAGAAAATATCATGGATCACCTGTTCATAAGCTGGTTCACATCCTGCATACAGCACCAGGGGATCAAAATGAAAGGCCAGCTTATATCCTTTGGCTTCACAGCGTTTTGCGGTCTCAAGGCGGGATTGCAAGGCTGCAGTGCCTTTTTCTTCAGTCCTGATGATATCCGGCGTGTTCACAGACCAGGCCAGCACGGTTTTGCCGTTATGGTCCAGATCCAGTAACGATTGTACATTCACGGTTTTGGTTTTCAGCTCCAGCAGGCTGTTGGACTGCCTGGCAAAGGTGTTCACCAGGAACTGCGGACTCAGGGTGATGGGTTCCCAGATCAATGAATCAGTGTATTCTCCGGTACCGATGCGAAATATTTTGTTTCTGGAAAACACCTGTGCCAGCTGGTGTTCCAGAAGATCAAATCCAACAAAATACTGGAGTACCGGGGGATGAAAATAGGCCTGGAGAATACAGTAGGAGCAGTCCATGGTACAGAAGGTGCCGGTGTGCAGAATGGTATAGTCACAGCAGGTGTAATGGCTGGTGCCGGGACAGGGCCGCACCACCGCCCCCTTGTTTCTGGTGATGTACAATATGGATTTGGCCGCACCCACCGGATCGTTACATTGATTGATGGTGTCATACACTGTCCGGGGAGATGCCACAGGCTCCGGTGCAATATCCAGCCGGGAAAGAATGTGGTCAATTTCCCGGCTGGAATCCAGGGCCTGGTCCAGGAAGATCCGGCTGATTTTCATCGCTGGAGCACCGCCTGCAGATCCGGATCATCTGCCATGGACGAAAGGGTTTGGGCCCGCTGCTTGAATTCATCCCGTGAGGTGAAAGCAAAACTTACCCCGTAAGTGGTTGATTCAAAGTTTTCCGGCAGAATGAACCGGAACTCTCCTCCAGCCTGCAGCCTGTCTATGCAGGGTTTTATCTGCTGCCGGGTATGTTCCAGCACGGGAAACCGGCGCCGGGTCAGATATTGCCTTACCTGGTCTGCCTTTCTTCCCGGATCAGCTGTATCCAAATGCAGGGCTGCCTGCAGCCCAGGTTCATAAAAAAGGGTGGCAGGGGCAATGTTTTCTTTTTTGCAGACCTCTGTAAAACAGGTGATGATATCCAGTTGTTTGCCTGAAGACGCTTTGATCTGTGCAAAGATCTCCACCAGGGCATCAAGG
>JAWOEP010000214.1:0-10247 GCA_046482705.1 Desulfotignum sp. | reverse complement strand
TCATGGCAATGCTGTAGATCTCCTGGCCCGTTGAATTGGCTGCACTCCACAGGCGGATGGCGGGTTTTCGTCCGGGATATTGCCGGGTCCGCTTGTCAATGAGATCAGGCAGGAGCTTGTGCTGAAGCAGTTGAAAAGGGGCTTTGTCCCTGAAAAAATAGGTTTCATTGGTGGAAATGGCATCAATGATTTCATTTTCAAGTGCTTTTTTGTAATCGTTTTTTGCCTTTTGCAGCAGTTCTGCATAGGATCTGCAGCCCAGACGTGCCAGAACAGGCGCCAGCCGGGTTTCCAGCAGATATTCCTTGCCGACATCCAGAGCAATGCCTGAAATATCGAGAATATACCTGGAAAACTGTTTAAACTCTTCAGAACTTATGGTTATTTTTGTCATGGCCTGTTGGTAAAAAATAATTGAAAGGGCATCAGATGACGGTTTTTACAATTTCATCAGCTATTTTTTCCAAAGGCGCGATGACATCTGCAAGACCGGTTTCAATGGGTTGTTTCGGCATGCCGTATACGGTGCAGGATGCCGCATCCTGGGCAATGACCATACCGCCGTTTTCTTTTATATGGGCAAGCCCTTTGGTGCCGTCAGATCCCATTCCGGTCATGATCACCCCGGTGGCCCGGCCCACATAATACCGGGCAATGGATCTGAACAGATAGTCAACAGAGGGTTTGCAGCTGTTTTCAGGGGGATCATCGGTAATGTGAATTTTTCTGGATGTGCCGTCTGCTCCGGCCACAACTTTCATCTGTCTGCCGCCGGGGGCGATGTAGATGGTACCGGCAGTCAGAATATCTCCATCCTGTGCCTCTTTGACTGTCAGCCGGCTTTTGTTGTTCAGGCTGTTTGCCAGAGACGCGGTAAACATGGGGGGCATGTGCTGTACAATGAGTATGGGTGCCTTAAAATCTGCCGGGAGCATGGGAACCATTTTGGTCAGGGCATTGGGCCCGCCGGTGGATATGCCGATGCCCACAATCTCGGATTTTGCTTTTACCCGGTGTTTTCCGGGCAAAACCGTCATCGGCTTTGCATAAGGTTGTCTGGCAGGCCGGACCTCCGGGATGGTTTTTTCTCTGATTTTCCGGAGGGTGGTTTTCTGGTGTTTTGCGGCGGTAATGACAGGGACCAGGGCCTCTTTGACTTTGGCCAGATTCCGGGCCATTGTCCCTTCGTCAGGTTTTGCAATAAAATCAAATGCCCCCAGTTCCAGGGCCTTGATGGTCATTTCGCTGCCCTGGCGGGTGAGGGTGGACACCATGATTACTTTGGGGGCGTGGTCCAGGCCCTGCAGTTGCTGCAGCACTTCAATGCCCGTCATTTCCGGCATTTCAATGTCCAGGGTGACCAGGTCCGGTTTCAAGGACTTTATTTTGGACAGGGCAATTTTGCCGTTGTTGGCTGTGCCCACTACCGCAACGCCGGGGATCTCTTTGAGAATATCCCCCACAATCTTGCGGTATACAATGGTGTCATCCACCACCAGCGCTGTCAGATTGTTCATTATTCTTTGAGGACCTCATCAATATCAAGGATGCCGATCAGATCTTTTTCCGTCTTGAGAACGCCCTGGAAAAATTTGCCTTTGACACCGCCGATATTGGAGGGAGACGGTTCAATGTCATCTTGTCTGGCTGAGACAACGTCTTTGATGGCGTCCACCAGAAGCCCGATGTGTTCATCATCAGAATTGACGATGATGTTTCTGTTGTCTTTGTTTTCTGTAACCGGTTCCAATCCCAGCTTTGCACCCAGATCAATGATGGTGACGATTCTGCCCCGCAGGTTTAAAATGCCTTTGACATAATCCGCAGCCTGGGGAACCCGGGTAATGTCAAAATGCTTGTTTATTTCCTGTATATTCAAGATATTTATGCCGCACAGGGCGCCGCCCACATAAAAGGTTGAAAATTCAAAGGATTGGGCGGCAGTGTCTTTGGTTGTTTCATCGGCCATTCTTGTCTCCTTCACAAGATTTTCATTTCCGGGAAAGATCCAGGTATTGTCTGATTACAACGATCAGTTTTTCCCTGTCCAGCTTTATTTCATACGCATCAATGCCAACCGACCTGCCTTTTTCTATGTGGGCATCGCTGGCCAGAGAGGTCAGGGCAATTACCTTTAAATGGGAAAATCGCGGGTCGTTCTTGATACGCCGGGTAAGTTCAAACCCGTCCATGTTGGGCATCTCAAGATCTGTCACCACAAGATCAATTTCATCGACCCGTTCTTTCAACAGCTCCCAGGCAATGCGGCCGTCTTCTGCTTCAATTACCTTGAACCCGTCCTCTTCAATGTATTTTTTGACCTGGTTTCTGAAAAAAGCGGAATCTTCGGCAAACAATAGAATTTTTTCTCCGTTCTGTGCCATATCAGCAGCTGTCCGGGTTTCCCGGGTAAACCATTCCGGGTTGAGAATTTTAACCATTTCAAAAATATCCACCAGCAGGGTGGTGTGGCCGTTGATGATCATGGAGCCATTTATGGCCGGTTGTTTCAGGGTGGTTTCATCCACGTCCAGTACCACTTCCATGGTATCCACCGGCGGGGTGACCATCAGGCCCAGTTCCCGGTTCTTGACCTTGAAGACAATGACCTCCTGGCGTTCTTTTTCCGGCAGAGAATCAAAGTCAGCCACCTGGGAAAGTTCATACAGAGGAAGGGCACCACCCCGGTACTGCACCACTTTTTTGCCGCCGATCCGTTCGATATCAGCGGTCTTGATCCTTTCAATCCGTTCCACCAGATTGAGGGGGGCTGCAAAATGCCCTGCGTCGGTATTTTTAAAGGTCAGAAGCGCTGCCCTGTCTTTTTTTGTTCTGGCTTCCTCCTCTGCGGCCCTGGCCATCTGGCCGGCCTCTGAAACCGCTGCCAGTTCAGCCGTCTGTGCCAGGTTGGAAATGTCCAGAATCAGGGCAACTTTGCCGTCGCCCATGATGGTGGCACCGGCATATGCAGCGCATTTTTTCAGGTGGCGGCCCACCGGTTTTACAACGATTTCTTCAGAATCATGCAGCTGGTCCACAACCAGGCCGTATTTAAATGCGCCGGCAGACACAACCGCAATGTTCATGGCAGATGATGCGCGGTAACGCCTGTCTTTTCCCGAACGTTCCTCTTTTTCGGCAGCCGGTTCTGATGCGGCAGCCTCTTGTGCAGTCAGGTGTTTTCTGGACCGCCTGTCTGCAAGACTTGTGCGCCGGTCGCTTTGTTCTTCCAGGGTCACAGGATCGGTAAAGGTTTTTTCAATGCCCAGCATCTGTGCCAGGTTCAAAAGGGGGAGCAGCTCTCCTCTTAAACGGACAACAGCAGCGTCCCCTACCTTTTCAATTTTGTCTTTTACCTGGGCGGCCGGTATTCTGAGCAGTTCCTTGAGGTTTACCTGGGGAAGGGCGTACCGTTCATTGCCCACAGAGGTGATCTGGCTGGGAATAATGGCCAGGGTCAACGGCAGTTTGATCTGGATATCTGTTCCCTGTCCCGGGGTGGAATCAAGTTCGATGATGCCCCCTAAGCTCTGGATATTGGTTACCACCACATCCATGCCCACCCCCCGTCCGGATACATCGGTGACTTCACTGGCCGTTGAAAAACCCGGCAGGAAAATCAGTTCCATCTTGGCTTTTTCCGACATTTCCGCCACCTGCTGTTCCGTGATAAGGCCCTTGGCAATTGCAGCAGCCGCAATTTTTTCCGGTGCAAGGCCCCGGCCGTCATCAGAGATGATAAGGTTGACCTGCCCTGCATCGTGAAACGCCTTTAAGGTAATTGTCCCGGTGGCTTCTTTGCCCATCTGCTCTCTTTCCATGGGGGTTTCAATACCATGGTCCACAGAGTTCCTCACCAGATGGGTCAACGGATCGTTGATGGCTTCCAAAATGGTTTTGTCCAGTTCCACCTCTTTGCCCAGGATCTGCAGATCAATGGATTTTCCCAGTTGATGGGACATGTCCCTTACCACCCGGCTGAACTTGTTCAAAATGTTGGCAATGGGCTGCATGCGTGTGCGCATGATGGCTTCCTGGAGTTCGGAGGTGATCATGTCGATGCGCTGACTGGAAAGTTCCGTGGCTTTGGTATTGGCGGAATTGATGCCCTGCAGCAACTGGTTGCGGCCCAGAACCAGTTCGCCGGCCAGGGTCATCAGGGTATCTAAAAGCCCCACATTGACCCGCAAAGATGACTGGGTTTTCTGGCCCAGCTGGATCTCGCTTTCACTGGTTCCGGCCGGTTTTGCCGCTTGCTTCCTGGCAGGTGATCCGCCCCGGGCCGGCACATCGTTTTGGTCCGGCATGGCAACCGCCTTTTTTGCCTGCATGGCTGCCGGCTGGGCAGATGTCTGATCTGCAGTGGATGCAGCCGTCATTTTGTCTGTAACAGCATGGATATACTGATTGGAGACGTCAAACAATGTCTCAGCCATATCATATTCAATAATGGATGCAAACAATACCTGGAATGGTATCCTGAAGGAATCCAGGGGCTGGTCCAGGGTGCCCACATAATCAAAATCGATTCTGCAGTCAATGATGGTTCCGGTTTTTTCCAGGTTGTGCAGTACCTCAAGGGGGGTTTTGTCTTTGCGGTGGATATCTGTGATCAGATCATACTCCACCAGAAACACATTTTTGCCTTCTGACCGGCATTGTTCCATGTCATACAAAGATACCCGGGGAAAAATCCGCTTGTCCTTCAGGACAATATCCACCATTCGGGTTGCCATGTCCTGTTTTTCTTCCGGCAAAGACGATATGGTAATATTTTCAAGGGCCTGGATGTGATGGGAAATATCAGTTTCATTGCTGGTCTGAATATTGTTCAAAAGATTTTCCAGTTCATCAAACCCTTTTAAAAGCACATTAATCCTGCTGGATTCCGGTATAAGTTCACGGTTACGGATGAGACCAAGGACGTTTTCCAGATGATGGGCAAGCTCCTTGATAGTGGCTAACCCCATAAACCCGGCACCGCCCTTGATGGAATGGGCGGCTCTGAAGACATTGTTCACCAGATCCAGATCGATATTTTCTCCGGTCTCCTCGATGGACAACAGATCGGTTTCGATATCACCCAGGTGTTCAAGCGATTCTTCAATGTACATTTGCAGGGTTTCGTCATCTTCAAACATTACACCTCTCCTGAAGGATTTTTTTGGAAATGGACAAAATTCGGCTTAATATCAGAGCAATTTACAGAAAATAACCAGGAAAGTCAAATTAAGAATCGATTGCAGGACATCAGAGTTTACGGATAATATCATGGGAAAGAAAATTTTTTTCCAGCTTCACGATTGCCTTGGTATTTGGCTGGGCATGTGCAATGGGTACCCCTTCCGCATCCCACAGTGCCACAATTGCGGATTCTGCAGCAGGAATTTTCGGCGATAGCACCTGTACACGGTCTGTCAGGGACAGTTTGTTTCTGATGCCCACCAGGTGGCAGCCATCATTCAGGGATGCCAGTATTTTTCCGATAAAGCTGTGGATTTTTCCCTGGTGGATATTTTTGTAATTGGGGGTTTTTGCTTCTGGTGTTTTAAAAAAAAAGCCGGTACCGTATTCCCTGTGAAACACACCGGAAAGTGCATCCAGCCATTGGGTGTTCATGGTATAGCCTTTTGGATCAGCCATATAGGCATCAATGGCATCCCTGTATGTTTTTACCACGGCAGCCAGGTAGTGTATGCCTTTCATGCGGCCTTCGATTTTAAAGGAGGTGATCCCCGCTTTTATCAATTCAGGCATATGGGAGATCATGCACAGATCTTTTGCGTTAAAGATATAGGTTCCCCGGGGGTCCTGGGTTACAGGATAAAACGCATTGGGCCGCAGTTCCTCCACAACTGCATACTGCCACCTGCAGGGATGGCTGCACAGCCCCCGGTTGCTGTCCCGGTTGCTCAGAAAAGTGCTCAGCAGGCAGCGGCCGGAATAGGAAATGCACATGGCGCCGTGGATAAAGACTTCAGTTTCAATATCAGCATTTTTGGTGATTTCAGAAATTTCATCCAGAGACAGTTCCCTGGCAAGGTTCACCCGCTTAACGCCCGTCGTTTTCCAGAATAGTGCACTGTTGTAATTGGTGGTGTTGGCCTGGGTGCTCAGGTGGATATCCACATGGGGAATGATGCTGCGGCTGAGCATAATGATTCCGGGATCCGAGATGATAACGGCATCCGGACCGATTTTTCCAATTTTTTCCAGAAAAACCCTGATCCGGTCCTGTTCATCATTTCGTGAATAGATATTGCAGGCCAGGTACACCTTTACATTGTGTGAACGGGCAAGGGCAACCGCCTGTTCCAGTTCCTGGTCCGTGAAATTGCCTGAATAGTTTCTGAGGCTGAAATCCTTACCTGCCAGGTACACTGCATCCGCACCATAATGAATGGCAATTTCCAGTTTTTCCATATTGCCGGCCGGAGCAAGAAGTTCCGGTCGTTCAGGAAAACAAAGATTGCGGTCGGGTCCTGTATCCATATCCGGCATGGGATTTACGGCCATCGGCTGGGGGTGGTTGGTGCCCCCGGCAGGAATCGAACCTGCGCTCAAGGATTAGGAATCCTATGCTCTATCCACTGAGCTACGGGGGCGTTTTTTATTCGACAATCAATTTCTGGCCTGGAAAGATTCTGCTGTTTTTACTCAGACGGTTCAGAGCCAGGAGCCGATGTAAACTCATCTTGTGTTTTTTTGCAATTAAAAACGGATTGTCACCGGATTTAACCTGGTAAACACCCCTGGAACCGGCAGGAGCGGTCTGAACTGGATTGATGGTGAGTACCTGTCCGGCATGAAGTGTGGAACTGGTTAATCCGTTGTTTGCCATGATCTGTTTTGTGTTGGTGGAAAATTTTCTGGCAATAAGCCACAGGCTGTCTCCTTTCCGGACCTTGTAGGTAACAGGCTTTTTGTTTGTAGAAACCCGGGCTGTTTTTGCCGCCTGGGCCCCGGCTCCTGATCCGGGGATCTTAATAACTTTGCCGGCAATGATCCGATGGGCCCGGCTTATATTATTGGCTCTGGCAATGGCGGCAACTGAAGTTTTATATCGGTTTGCAATGCTGGAAAGTGTTTCGCCCCTCCTGATTTTGTGGCGCACAAACAACTGGGGAGGAGAATAGGTGGTTTTGATTTTTTCCAGAACCGCCAAAAACTGATCCGATTTTTCCTCAGGTATTTTCAGTGTATAATTTTCAGGGGGGAGCAGGCCGTAGCGTAATTCCGGGTTCAGGGTTTTCAGTATGTCTGCACCAACGTTGATTTCTCTGGCAATGTCTGCCAGGCGGAGCTGTTTCTGAATTTCAAAGGTTTTGTAGGGAATCGGACTCAGGGGGGTCCTGGTATGTATGGCATAGGTATCCAGGTTCTGGATGATATGAAGGGTGGCCAGAAATCGTGGGACATACCGGGCGGTTTCCCTGGGCAGATTCTGGTACAGGTCCCAGAAATTGTCCAGGTAATTGATTTTCTGGCGGCGGATAATCCGCAATACACGGCCTTCTCCGCAATTATAGGCTGCCAGAACCGTTGTCCAGTCACCAAAAAGGTTGTGCAGCTCTTTGAGGTATGCAATGGCTGCCCTGGTGGATTTTTCAGGATCCATGCGTTCGTCAATGTAATAATTGCGGGTCAACCCGAATTTGTAGCCGGTGGAGGGGATGAACTGCCATAATCCCAGGGCTCTGGCAGGTGACAGGGCACGCAGCTTGAATCCGCTTTCTATCAAAGGCAGCCAGGAAAGCTCCTCGGGCAGGCCCGCGGCCCGCAACTGGGCAACAATATAGGGTCTGTATCGGCTTGAACGTTCCAGGGAACGGATGAAAAAATTTTTTTCAGGTCCGGTGAGGCGCTTGATTTCTTTTTTTACATGGTCGTTCATGGTGATGGGTATTTCATCATGGGAACCCGGCACAACAACCTGGCGGGAAGCATATATTTCAAGGATGCGCTTGGAAATCAGAAACCGGACATCATCTTTTTGCTGTGTATAATCAAGGGATTGTTCCGAATCGATTTCCATGATAAACGAATAGGCATTATCAAGATGGGAAAGCGCTTCCTCAAGCCTGCCTGCTTCCCACATTTCCTGGGCCAGATTGCAGAACTCAAGGGCCTGGTCTATTTTCGCCTGTTCAGAAGCACTGGCCCCGGAAACCCCGGTTTCCGCTTCTTCAGGAACAGTTTCTGAAACATCGGAAGCCGCGGCAGCAGTTTCAGATGAAACCTGCAAACCGGAAGGGTCCGGGGCTGTGGTTGCCCGGGAAGTTGCCCGACCTGTATCATCGTTGTCCGCAATGCCCCCGGGCCCATCCTTTATAATAGTGGTATCCGGTAAAACACCGGGCTCCTGACTGTCTGTCCTGTCTGTCAAAGTTGCCTGGTCGGTGTTGTCAGGAGGCACCCCCCGGGAAGGGGTGACTGAACTCTGATATGCCTGCTGACACCCTGTGAAAAGAAACAATGCCGTGATGATCGTGACAAGCTTGGTAAATTTCAATTATCCTCCTCCGGGAAAAGAAACCGCTTCGGTTTTGGGAATTTGGCTGGAATTTAATAAATTAAATGAAAGTTGTCAATAGCAAAGGCTGTTTTACGGGTGTTTCAACTGAGTTCCGGCAATAAAAACAGCCAACCCGGGGGTTCGTGAATCCTTGTCTGGATATTTGCCATAAGCATGCCGGGCTTTTGATCGCTCTGTGCAGCACACTGTCCCGGGGCCCGCCCCTGGTGGTGTCCTGTGCCCGGCCCGAAATCTGCGGGGGCCGGTTTACATACGAACAATGAAGCGCGGCATCCCGTCCTCTGGTTGAAAACCATCCCGGCATCTTTTACCAGGCCCCCTCCGACGCTGACGGTCCGTTCACAGGACACCACCAGGGGCTCCCCGTAGAAGCGCATGCTGCTAAAGCAAATATTCAGATGTGAAAATTTTGTCTTGTAATGCCCGATTTAATATTGTATAAAGATCTGATTGCATGAATTTTGGTATGACAGGCTGTTGAACCAGCTTTTGCAGGATGTCCGGATCGGCATAAGGATAAGGAAAGTGCGGTATGCAAAGGCAATTGGGCGTTTTTCGGGATATTGTGACAGGCAATTTTTTGCCGGTGGCCAAAAATTGTAAAAAAACACTTGATAAACCCAATGTGCTCTGTTATTATCTCCCGGTCTTTTTGTCGTGACAAAGATTGCTGCAAATTGATGGGCCGATATAGCTCAGTTGGTAGAGCATCTCACTTGTAATGAGAATGTCCTCCGTTCGATTCGGGGTATCGGCTCCAGTGATAAGGTGGGGTTCCCGAGTGGTCAAAGGGATCAGACTGTAAATCTGACGGCTCAGCCTTCGGAGGTTCAAATCCTCCCCCCACCACCACAAAAGATGTAGGAGATCTTGATAGCGATCGTTACTACATGACAACCAGAGCGGTCTGGTTGCTTGAGTTATCGTTTGCGGGAGTAGCTCAGTTGGTAGAGCTTCAGCCTTCCAAGCTGAATGTCGCGAGTTCGAGCCTCGTCTCCCGCTCCAGCCATCGATGATCACCGCGTTGTGGAGTGCGACTCAGGGTTAATTTACAATTGCCGTATGATGCCCATGTAGCTCAGTCGGTAGAGCGCTTCCTTGGTAAGGAAGAGGTTCACCAGTTCGATTCTGGTCATGGGCTCCATATTAACTGGCAGGAGGGATTTAGAATGGCTAAGGAGAAATTTGAGCGGAAGAAGCCGCATGTAAACATTGGAACCATCGGTCACATCGACCATGGGAAGACGACGCTGACCGCTGCAATCACCAAGCATGCCGGATTGAGAGGGCACGGCACATACGTTCCATTCGACGAGATCGACAAGGCGCCGGAAGAAAGAGAACGGGGTATCACCATTGCCACCGCCCATGTGGAATATGAGACAGACAACCGGCATTATGCCCATGTGGACTGCCCGGGCCATGCCGATTATATCAAGAACATGATCACCGGAGCGGCCCAGATGGACGGGGCGATTCTGGTGGTTTCCGCTGATGACGGTCCCATGCCCCAGACCCGGGAGCATATTCTTCTGGCCCGTCAGGTCGGGGTGCCCCAGATCGTGGTGTTTTTGAACAAATGCGACATGGTGGATGATGAAGAGCTGATCGAGCTGGTGGAGATGGAGCTTCAGGAGCTGCTGACCTCGTATGATTTTCCCGGGGATGAGACCCCGATCATTCGTGGATCTGCCTTGAAGGCCCTTGAGAG
>JAWOEP010000181.1:0-17695 GCA_046482705.1 Desulfotignum sp. | reverse complement strand
AGCCGGCGTCTTTGAAGGTGATCACCGGTTTGTCCAGAGGGATACCTTTTCTGGCGAAAAGATCCAGGCTGCTGTCAACCACTTCGGCATAACTGCTGACAATGGGACAGTTGAACGTATTGCTCACCGCCTGGAACTCATCCTGCTCATTCATGACAAGGGGGTAGAAAATGCGGTCCACCCCGGGCCTGACCAGATCAAGCACATGGGCGTGGGCCAGTTTGGCCGGAAAACAGATACTGTCGGACATGACGCTGCCTTTGGCAGCACCACTCATGGTTGCAGTGGACCCGGAGGACAGGGTGATATTGATGCCGCAATGCACAAAAAACGCATGCCAGAAGGCAAAATTTTCATAAAAATTCAGGCATCTGGGAATACCCACAGTGAATTTCGGATCAGGGTGGGGTGCGAGATTCCGGTCAAACAGCAGGCGGTATTTAAAGTCCGCAAAATCAAACCCTTTTTCAGGCCGGTTCCGGCCTTTTGCGCCGAATATTTTTTCACACCGGTTGCCTGAATAAAAGGATCTGCCGCTGGAAAAAACAAACCGGGTAACAGCACAGGCATTGTCGCATCCCTTGCACACGATCTGCCGGGTCTTGAAGTCAGCAATGGTATCCAGGTGGTCCAGGGCGGCAAAAGAAGCAGCCTGCCGGCCCTGATTTTCAAAAGATTTTTTGGCTGCCAGTGCAGCCCCGAAAGCCCCCATCATTTCCGGCATGTCTGTATGGGTGACACAGGTGCCTGTTAAAATTTCCAGGGCCCGGATAATGGAGGGGTTTTTACCCGCCCCGCCCTGGAGCACGATATGGTTTCCCATTTCTTCCATATCAACGAGATTGAGTACCTTGAACAGACAGTTTTTCACCACAGCATAGGACAGACCGGTACTGATATCTGCCACCCCGGCATTTTCCCGCAAAGCCTGCTTGACCCGGGAATTCATGAAAACCGTGCACCGGGTGCCAAGATCGCAAGGGGCTTTGGCCTCCATAGCCAGGGCGGCAAAATCCTGTACCCGGTATCCCAGGGACCCGGCAAACGTCTCAATAAAAGACCCGCAGCCGGAGGAACAGGCTTCATTGAGTTCAATGCGGTGGATGGCCCCATGGCGGATAAATATGGCTTTCATATCCTGTCCCCCGATGTCCAGAATAAAGGACACATCAGGATCCATATGTCTGGCTGCTTCAAAATGGGCAATGGTTTCCACCATCCCTGCATCCATCCCGAATGCCGCACGGATGAGATCTTCTCCATAACCGGTAACCGCGGTTCCTGCAATGACCAGATCTGGATGCTGTGCCTGGATTTTTTCGCGAAACGCCCGCAATCCCTTTACAACCGCCTGGATGGGATTGCCGTCGTTGTTTTTGTACCAGGAAAACAACACCTGGTTATCCCTGCCCAGGGCAATAATTTTTGTGGTGGTGGACCCGGAATCCACCCCCAGAAAGCATTGATCGTCTCTGTAATCGGACAAAGACATCCCGGGGATGACCATCTGCCGCCTGTTCTGTTCCCAGTTTTCCCGCTCTTTTTGTGTATGAAACAGCGGTGGCAGGCGGCTGTCATTGTCCCGGGGCAGTCTTTGTTTTCGGGCCATGGTATCCAGCAGATGCTGCACCGAAAACACCGTATCATGGCGCCGGCTGAACATGGCAGCGCCCATTGCCGGCAGCAGGGCCGGCTGCTCCGGAATGACCAGGTCAGATGGGGATAACCCCAGCACCCGCAGAACCGCCTTGACCAGTTCCGGCAGAAAGGCGAACACCCCGCCGCAAAGCAGCAGTCCGGGCCGGATATCACACCCCCTGGACAGGGTATTCAGGCACTGGATGGCCACGGCATGAAACACGGATGCCGCAATATCTGCCACCGGCACATTGCGGCTCAAAAGGTTTTGCACATCGGTTTTGGCAAACACCCCGCACCGGGATGCAATGGGATACAGGTTGGTATGCTGTTGTGCCAGGCGGTCGAGGCCATCAGGGGTCTGGTTCAGCAGGGCGGCCAGCTGGTCGATAAATGCCCCGGTGCCGCCGGCACAGCTTCCGTTCATGCGGATATCCGGGGCCCTGTCCGGAGAAAGAAATATCATTTTAGAATCTTCTCCCCCGATATCAATAACCGTGGCAGTCAACGGATATATCTGCCGTACCACTTCATTTGTGCAGATAACCTCCTGGACAAACGGCAGGGCCATCATTTGTGAAAACCCCATGCCGGCGGAACCGGTTAAGGACAATTGCAGCCGGCAGTTGCCCAGGCGGGTTTCCATATCTGAAAAAAAAGCAGACACCGTATCCATTATGCGGGCATAATGCCGCTGATACCGTGAAAAAATCAATTGATCCGTCTCATCCACCAGGACCAGTTTTGCGGTGGTGGAACCAATATCCAGGCCGGCGTGGTATAGTTTGTTCTGCTTCAACTGACAACCTCTCGATATTTTATATGCCGCACGCTGTTTTCAACTTTCCATATCTCATCGAAGCTTGCCAAAGTAACGATACCATAATACACCTGTTAATCCATTTTTTTCAATACTGTATTACATGGTTTTGTTTACCAAAATCAACGAAGCAAAGGAATCGTCACAGAATGATCAAAATATGGATTTACAGCCTGGTTATCACCAGATTGTTATGCAGCATTTTTACGCCTGCCGGGTGAAATGCTGCCTTTGCAGCTGCCTGACGCGCGGCCGCATCCGGAACACTGCCGGTAAGTTCCACCACACCGTCGGAAACAGATACTTCTATATCATCCGCATCTACATTCGCCCTTGCTTCCAGGGATGCTACAATATCTTCCGCAATTACCTTGTCATGCACATCATCAGTGGGGGTAACCGCCACATGATTCTCAATAAAGGTAACACCGGCTTCAGGAACAACCAGGTCTTCAAGAAAGGCCCTTTTCCAATAAGTGTCAACCGTACCCCGCAGGATTACCACGCCGGCATCCACAGTTACATCCAGATCAAGCACATCGATATCTGGATTGCCCGCCAGTTTCATAAGAACATTTTCCTTAATCTCCGCATCAGTGGGTATGCGAATTGTGGAAGGATATTTGACCACAATAAGATTATCCACGTCAACCACCCCCAGGATCGCCAGGGCATCGTCAGTGGCTGCGGATTTGCCAAGAAGCGTGGGTGCTTCACCGGTTAAGGTTACCCGGCCGTTATCAACCGTGACCTCAATTTTGGATGCATCTACACGCATGTCCCTTGCCAGTTCGTATACAACAGATTGTTTGATCAGTTCGTCGGTTTTCATTGCCTTTTCCTCCATATTATGGGTTATAATGTCTGCTATAAAATCATTTTTCTGACAGTAACCCTAATTATTATCCAATTTCAGAATAATACAGCAGAGACCGACTTATCCATAAGGGAAACAATGTAGATTCAAAAATCCTTCCCTGTAGATGGTTGCAGCCCGGCACCCGGACGGTCAGGGATTGTATTGGTACATCATTGCCCGGATTTTTGAGAAGCTTTAGATTCTTGGTTTTCCTGTTCAGTAAGAACGTGTTGTTGTTCAACAACCGCCTGATGGTGTTCGATATCCCCCTTTAAGCCCTGCTGTCGGCGATCCAGTCATTTTTCCGGATATGCAGTTCAGCCAGGCGGCTGCTTCTATACTTTTTTTGAAAAAAACCGGACAGCAGCGTTTACAGCTTACCCGGCAGGGCCGAGAATCAGTCTTTGGGGATCGCAGTTTTCCCGCAGGATTTTCAGCTCGGTTTCCGTGGGGGGCAGGGCCTGGACCGCCCGGGACACATCCATTTTAAACTGGGTGTTTTCAAGGATCATTCCCGGTGTGGTGCCTGGATAGTATTGGTCCAGATACATTTTGCCGGTATCTGTGTCAAACCGCATCACCCCCAAGTTGGTGACCACCACACTGACCCCGCCGGGCCGCAGGCCTGCCGCCTCCCGGGATCCATTGCCGGACAGCTGCCCCGGGCTGGTGAGATAGTCCAGCCGGTTCACAAATTTGCGTTTTTCATGCTGCATGAATGCAATGCACCGGGGCACAAAACTGGCCACATCACACCCGCCGCCGCTGCCGGAAAACCGGATATCCGGGGAAAAATAATCCCCGATGCAGGTGGTGTTCAGGTTGCCGTACATATCGATCTGGGCTGCTCCTAAAATCGCAATGACCCGGTCCCCGGTGATGCGGTTCTGCATGGTGGCAAAGGCATCGGTGAGACTGGCATTGGCCGCTGCCCAGTACATGATCCTGGGATCTGCCACTGCAAAGGGAATTTCCTCCAAAAGTGAGTCCATGGCACCGGTTTCAAAAAAGATCACGCTGTCCGGGGCATTGATTTTCTTGGCTGCCATGGCTGCCAGCATGGAAATACCGGTGCCGCTGAAAACAATGTCACCGTTTTTGATTTCCCTGGCTGCCATGATGGTCATGATTTCCTTGGGGGTGTAAGACATATCCATAATAATCAATCTCTTTTCATATTCACGCTGTAACCGGTTTCAGGGTCTGCTGCAATGGCGGCAAGGCGGTCTTTGCCCACCTGCTGCAAAAACTGTTCATGGCTGTTCACCCCGTAAACCCAGGTATCCTGATAGGCTTTAAAGGCATCTTTGTCTTTTGCAGCTGCAGCAAATTTTTTCAGGTACCGGGAATCATAATCATAATGGCCGTATACTGCTGTGGGATAGCCCCCGAAAGGCACATGGCAGACCGCGGTCACATGAATAAAGGGAATCTGGTTCATATCCGGGTTTTTGCGCAGTGCCGCTTTTTCCACCAGGTTTTCACAGGTGACAATGACATGTCTGGATGCCTTGACCTGTTCCACGTCTGCAAAGGCCAGGCCCTTTATGCTGCAGGTTCCCATGGCATCCGCCTTCTGCACATGGATGATGGTGACATCCGGGGTGATGGCCGGCACGGCCACCACTTTTTGGGCTCCGCCCCAGTTCCCGAAGGGGTTGTCCACCACTGCCAGTTTTCTGTCCACAATTTTGGGATCTGACCGGCGCAGGGATTCGGAAAATCCCCATGTTGACACAATATCCGATCCCAGGCCGGAAAGGGTGGGCAAAAACGGCACCCCCATAGCCCCGGCCATGAACCGCAGGCTCATCATATAATTGGAATAATCTTCAAATACAATGTCATTGTCCTGGATGGCTCTGGCAAACCGGATACAGGTGGGGGCGGCTTTTCCGTTTCCCCCATAGGCGATTTCCAGCTTTGAGATGCATCCTGCGCCGATGAGTTCATCCAGGCCGGTGCCGTTGGAGTGGGCATATAAATGCAGATCCGTTATGTTCTGGCGTATGATTTCATACACCGCTGCCATGGGGTTCCGGTTCAAGGTAAACCCGCCGATGGAAATATGGGCCCCCTTTTTCACATAACGGCTGACCGCTTCCCTGAGCGGCATTGTTTTGTCTGTATCATTGTCCATTTTACCTGCCTGATGTCCTTATCTATTTATGCGTTTTATGCGTTGATTTTTGTCATGTCCCCTGAATTTTGCAATTATCTCTATCCAGTATGCCGGGTTTCAGGATAAAACTTTTGAAGGCCCATGGCAGTTATCAGCATTATGAACCCTGCTGCTTCCATCCAGAAAGATGTCCAGAGCAGCCCCAGTGCTGCCAGCCAGAAAAGTATGGTCTCCACAAGGGTTGCCCTTCGTATGAAATAGCGCTCCAGGGCCGAGGCAAAGGCAACCAGGCCGAGGGTGGTGGTTATCATAGTGAGGATCACTTCCCAGTGCAGCAGCTCATAATTTTCTCCCATTCCCAGAAGGGGTCTGTATGCCATAACAAGGGGGATGATGTAAAGCCCTTTTGCCAGTTTCCACGAGGTAAATGCGGTGCGCATGGGGCTGGCCTTTGCAATGGCTGCCCCGGCAAAGCTGGCAAGGCTCACCGGCGGGGTGACATTGGAGTCCTGGGAATACCAGAAAACAATCATATGGGCCACCATGATGGGTACCCCCATATCCATGAGGGCAGGCCCGGCCAGGGTGGCCAGGACAATGTAACTGGCAGTGACAGGCAGCCCCATGCCCAGCACCAGGGATGCGCCGGCAATGAGAAGAATAGCCAGCGCTTTTATCCCGAAACTCAATTCCAGCACCAGGCTGGAAAATTTCAGCCCCATGCCGGTGAGGCTGACAATGCCCACAATGATGCCGGCAGCAGCACAGGCCACTGATACCATGACCGCATTTTTCGCCCCGTTTTCAAGGGCCTTGACCAGCAGTCTCAACTCGCTTGACACAAACCCGAAAATACCGGTTTCTTTGCGGCGATCCAGTACCCAGCGGATAAAATTCACAAGAATACTGATGAAAAGGGTACTGACAACAGCGATGAATCCGGCCATCATGGGAGAGTAGTTGGACACCAGCACATAGATCAGTATCAGCACAGGGATAATAAAGTGCAGACCGTTTTTAATCACTTTGGTGAGTTTTGGCAGGCTTTCTTTTGGCTGGCCTTTCAATCCGAATTTTTTGGCTTCATAATGCACAAATACCAGCACGGTGATATAGTACATGACAGCAGGCACCAGGGCCACTTTGATAATGGTCAGGTAATTGGTGTTGGTGAATTCCGCCATTAAAAATGCCCCGGCCCCCATGATGGGCGGCATGAGCTGGCCCCCGGTGGAAGCGGCAGCCTCGATGGCCCCGGCCATATGGGGGCGGTATCCCACCTTTTTCATCATGGGGATGGTAAAAGATCCGGTGGCTGCCACATTGCCCACCGCAGATCCGGACACCGACCCCATGAATCCGGATGCCACCACAGAGGCTTTTGCAGGCCCCCCTGAAAACCGGCCGGTCAAAGCATAGGCCATGTCAATAAAAAACGCCCCGCCGCCGGTGGTTTCCAGAATGGCGCCGAACAGCACAAAAACAAATACAAACGTGGCCGCCACCCCGATGGGCAGGCCGAAAATGCCTTCCGTGGTGAGCCACAAAGTGGTGACGATCCGTTCAACGCTGTACCCTTTGTGGATGATCAGTTCGGGCATATAGGGTCCGTACAAAGCATAACAGATACTGACGGCACAGATGGCGGTCATGAAAAACCCGATGACCCGGCGGCAGGCTTCCAGCACCAGAAGAACCCCCATGATGCTGACAACCCGGTCCTGGAAGAGCCAGTCCCCCTGGCGGTCAAAAATAGCAGACAGGTTGCTGCAGATATAATAGGTGCAGTATACAGACAGTCCTGCCAGGATCCAGTCCAGAACAACCCAAAAGGTAAGTTTGTTTTTTTTCAGGCCGGGAAATGCGGGTTTGAGCAGAAAAGCCAGGCTCAAAATAGCCCCCAGGTGAATGGACCGCTGGACCAGGGCTGTCAAGGCGATCACCCCGGCGGTATATAACTGGTACAGACTCAGGCTGACCGCAATCACCATGACCACCCAGGCGGTTGTTTTCATCAGGGTATTTGTTTCTGAAGAAACGTTTTTCTCTTTATGAGGCGCCTTTTTTTCCGGCATGCCGGTTTCAGTCATTGTTTTCCCTCTGAGGTTGTGGTTCAGGCCATGGATGGATCTGCCAGAATCCATGAGAACTGCGCATTTTATGGAACACCTTTACAGGCTCTCCGGAAAACCGCACTGATTCATGGGGTATTTTTCCTGAAAGGTTGAACCGCCTGTCCCGCCAGATAATGGTATGGTCCACCCCCGGACTTCCCACCCGCAAAACAAACGCCCCCACCGGCAGGTGCATATCCACAATGGCTTCATATTTCCCCTTTTGCACCATCCGGCCTGTGCCGGGCATTTTCCCCATACCGGCACCAAATTTTTCATACCGTTCTTCTTCAACAAAAATGGCACCGGTTTTATCCATACTGTGGGTTTCCCATATGGGGGCATGTTCCACTGAATGGTAATAATGCAGGGTGAACTGTTCTCCCGGTTCCATGGGCAATACCAGAACAGGGGTATTGTCCGCCACCAGCGTGACATGCAGGGCCAGTCCCACCGGAAACAGCCACACCGCCGGAACAAGCAGCAGGACCAGGCCAAGCAGCCCCATAGTAAGAATGAAACCCGGCCTGGTCATTTTATCAGTCTTTTTTTTGCATACTTTTTCAGGGTATCATCTTTTCAGGTACACTGAACCCTTTTTCTTCCAGATATTTAATGGTACCCGGATGCAGTGGAATAGGCGAATATTTTACCGAGTTTTCAGGAATGGTGTATGCGGCAGTCGGGTGAATTTTCTTCATATAATCATTATTTTCAAACAAGGCTTTTGCCAGTTTATATACCAGGTCTGTTTCAAGGGATGTCTGGCAGATTATCACATTCCACACGCCAATGGTGGGGACATCTTCATCAACCCCGCGGTATACCCCGCCGGAAAGATCCACAGCAGCATAGGTCTCTTCAGCCGCCAGAATTTTTTGTGTCTGTTCCGGTGTAAAGGACAGGATCCTGATATCATGGGTGGTGGCCAGATCCAGAATGGAACTGGTACCCGGTCCCACACACCAGATCCCCACGTCAATGGTGCCGTCCCGCAGTGCATTGGCACTTTCAGTAAAGGACAGACGGCTGTCTTTGTATGAATCCAAAGGAATGTCCAACGCTTTTAACACAGCTTCCGCCATGAAATTGGTGCCGCTGCCCGGACTGCCGGTGCTGATGTTTCTGCCCTTGACCTGTTCGATATTGGTAATGCCGCTTTTTTTCAGGGTAACCACCTGGAGCAGGTTGGGATACATGGTGGCCATGGACAGCACATTCTGTTTTTTGTCCTTGAATGCATCAGTGCCGTTGTAGGCGGCCATGGCAACATCACCCATGACCAGTCCGATGACGGTTTCTCCCTTGTTGGCCAGCTTGATATTCTCAACACTGGCCCCGGTGACTTCCGCCACCGCTTTTACGCCGTCCACATGTTTGGACCAGATTTCAGCCACACCGCCGCCATAGGGATAATAAATCCCGCCGGTGCCCCCTGTGCCGATGCCGATGAAGGTTGTTTTGGCAACCGCAGTCCCTGCGAAAACCAGGGCGGTACATACAACAAAAACCATGATCTGTATTTTCTTCATTGGACCCATCTCCTTTTATGAATTAGGCAAACCTGTTTGATGAAAAAATGTGCATCTTTTGCGAAAATGCGATATCCGGCTGTTCTATACCATCACCTCCTTTTTTTGTTGACAAATTGTATTGATACCGGTTTTGCTGGTTGTTCTAGATAGGCTATAGCACAATACCAATCCTGAAGCCAAGGGGGAATTTTGTAATCTGAAAAATCTTCGGCCAGGCCTATAAAGCCCTGGCTGCATCCACTGTTTCCAGCTGGATCTATAGTTTTTAGATGCTTTTTCCGGTATTGCCGGATCAGTTCGGGCAAAGTGCAGGATCTGTTGTCGAATAAAAATGGCTGTTTGCCTGCCATGGCCCGAAACCGGAGATGATCAGCCATATTTTTGTGGTATTTTCCCATGGGGTTTGGTAATTTACGGGAAAATATATAGCCAGGGGATTACCCATGCAAAAAAAAACAGACAAACCCGTTCTGGTGACCGGGGCCACTGGATATGTGGCCGGCCGGCTGATTCCCCTGCTGCTGGATGCCGGTTACAGGGTCCGGGCCATGGGGAGAACGATTGCAAAAATGGCCGGCCGGCCCTGGGGCAAAAATACCAATGTGGAACTGGTCACAGGGGATATCATGGACACAGGTTCCCTGCAAAAGGCCGTGGCCGGATGCGGCACCATCTATTACCTGGTGCACTCCATGATCTCACAGAAAGGCGGATACCGGGATGCGGACAAAACCGGGGCCGCCAACATGGTGCGGGCCGCCGCAGACCAGGATGCGGATCATATCATCTATCTGGGGGGCCTGGGGGATATCCACCACAAGAATATCAGTAAACACCTGGTGTCCAGAAACGAGGTGGGGCAGATCCTGCAGAGCGGGCCGGTGCCTGCCACCATACTCCGGGCCGCCATGATCCTGGGGTCAGGCAGCGCCAGCTTTGAAATCCTGCGGTATCTTGCGGAAAGGCTGCCAATCATGATCACCCCGAAATGGGTGCGCATGCCCACCCAGCCCATTGCCATCACCAATGTGCTGGGGTACCTGAAAGGCTGTCTGGAACACCCGGAAACCCGGGGGCAGACCTTTGACATCGGGGGACCGGATATCGTGTCCTATAAAGATCTGTTCGCCATCTTCGCCAGACAGGCAGGCCTGCCGGCGCCGGTGATGATACCGGTGCCTGTGCTGACCCCCAGACTGTCCTCTTTGTGGATTCACCTGGTAACCCCGGTGCCGGCAGCCATTGCACAACCTTTGGCTGAAGGACTAAGCCTGCCCACGGTGTGCACGGAAAACCGCATCACAAACATCATCCCCCAGGACCTGCTCACCTGTGACCAGGCCATTGCCCGGGCCCTGGACCGGATCCGGCAGGAGCAGGTGGACACTTGCTGGACCGATGCCGGCGCACTTCTGTATCCGGAGTGGGCCCATTGCGGGGATTCCGATTATTCCGGCGGGACCATACTCAAGTGCGGGTACAAAGCAGATGTCCGGGCAAGCGCCAGAGAATTGTGGCCGGCAGTAGAACAGATAGGCGGGATTACCGGCTATTACAGTGCCGACCTGTTGTGGAAAATCAGGGGTATTCTGGATGTTTTCTCCGGCGGGGTGGGACTTCAGCGGGGCAGGCGGTCAAAACACCATCTCCAGGTGGGGGATGCCCTTGACTTCTGGCGGGTGCTGGAAGTGGAAAAACCGCACCGCCTCCTGCTGGTGGCGGAAATGAAAATGCCGGGCCAGGCCCTTCTGGAAATCCTCATCACCCAAAAGGACCAGGACCGCTGTGAACTCACACTTTTGTCCCGGTTCCTGCCCAGAGGAATTTTGGGCATTGCTTACTGGTATGCGCTGTATCCGTCTCACCAGTTTGTCTTTTCCCGGATGCTGGCGGGCATGGCAAAGGCAGCCGGAAAAACCATTTTAACCCCTCCCCGGCGGTTTACCCCCAAAATCACCAATGCCTGTTCCCTGCCCCGGGCATAATGAACCTGCCAACCCTGCTTGACATAACATGGAGTTGAAATGACCGACACAGAACAAACTGACTACAAACTGACATTGAGAAGTCTGAAAAAAGAGGACTACCCCCACATAAAACGCATCATGGACCTGGTGTACTCCGGCATGGGCGGCGCCTGGACCCCCGAAGAATTCGCCGTATTGATCGACCATTTCTCCGAAGGCCAGATCTGCATCGAAGACAAAGGCAAAGTGATTGCCGCTGCCCTTGCCATCATCGTCAATTCTCAGGAATTTGAAAAACAGCGCCACACCTATGAAGATGTGGTGAGCGGCGGTGAAATGACCAGCCATGATCCGGAAGGAGATGCCCTCTACGGGGTGGATATCTTTGTGGACCCCGATTACCGGGGCCTGCGCCTGGGCAGACGGTTGTACGATGCCAGAAAAGAGCTGTGTGAAACCCTGAATTTGAAAAGCATAATTTTCGGGGGCCGGATCCCCGGTTACGGCAAACATGCCAAAGAGATGACCCCGGCGGAATACATTAAAAAAGTCAAAGCCACCGAGATATACGATCCAGTGCTCACCTTTCAGCTGTCCAATGATTTTCACATCAAAAAAATTTTGAAAAACTATATCCCTGAAGACACCCAGTCCGATGCATACGGCGTTCTCATGGAATGGAACAACATCTATTATGAAAAAAAACAGGTGCTGTTCGGGGGGCGCAAGGCCTATCCCCGCATCGGCATTGTCCAGTGGCAGATGCGGTCATTCAATGATCTGGATGAGTTTTTACACCAGGTGGATTTTTTCGTGGATGCCATGGCCGGATATAACTCGGATCTGATCGTGTTCCCGGAACTGCTCAATGCCCCGCTGCTGAAAAACTTCAACCAGGAAAACCCGGCAGAAGCCATGCGGTCTTTGTGTGAATACACGGAAGATATCCGGGCAGCTTTCGTAAACCTGGCCATTTCCTATAACATCAATATTGTGGCCGGCAGCCTGCCGTTATTGCGGGGAGACGATCTGTACAATGTTGCTTTTTTATGCCGGAGGGACGGTACCTGGGATGCCCAGGACAAGCTGCACATCACCCCGGATGAGGCACAGTACTGGGGTTTCAGGGGCGGCAGTTCCCTGCGGGTCTTTGATACCGATATCGGCAAGATCGGGATGCTGGTATGCTATGATGTGGAATTTCCCGAACTCTCACGGTACCTGGCGGACAAAGGCATGACCTTGCTGTGTGTGCCCTACTGGACAGACACCAAAAACGCCTATCTTCGGGTACGGCGCTGCGCCCAGGCCCGGGCCATTGAAAATGAGTGTTATGTGGCCATTTCCGGCAGCGTGGGCAACCTGCCCAAGGTGGAAAACATGGATATCCAGTATTCCCAGTCCGCCATTTTCACCCCGTCCGACTTTGCCTTTCCCCATGATGCCATTGCCGCGGAAGCCACCCCCAACACGGAAATGACCCTGATGGTGGACCTGGATCTGGACCTGTTGAAAGAACTGCGGCAGAAAGGCAGTGTACGCAACCTGAAAAGCCGGCGAAGAGAACTGTATGAGGTACTCTGGAAACCGGATCTTACGCCGGATGGCGGGTAACAACCAGTTGGATTTTATGCCGAATAAATGATACAATAATGAGATGCCGGATACAAAATACAGGATGTCATCATGTCGAAAAAGCCCTCATATGAAGAGCTGAAAAAAAAAGTTCAAGAATTGACACAGGAACTTCATCTCCTTCAAACCCAAAAAACTGAAGCTGAGACCGCCCTTCGAAAGAGCAGGGACCGCTATGAAAGAATGCTGGCGGTGGTGCCGGATATGATCTCCATTCATGATCCGGACATGAATATTCTTTACAGCAACTGGCAGGGATTCGCAGCCGTACCGAAAGAAAAACAGGTGCTGCATACCAAATGCCATCAAACCTACCGGGATTTTGACGACATCTGCCCGGACTGTCAGGCAAAAACCGTTCTGGAAACCTGTCAGCCAATCCAAAAAGAGATCAAACTGCCGGACGGTACATGGGTTGATCTGCGGGTGATTCCGATTCTGGACAATAACGGCCGGGTCGACATGTTCATGGAATGGGTCCGGGACATCACAGAACGCAAACAGGCGGAGATGGATGTACGGTCCCAGAAAAAACTGCTGGAGGGGGTCCTTGATTCCATCAAAGATGTCATAGGGGTTCAGCTTCCCGATCATACCATGGTGCAGTATAACCGTGCCGGCTATGACCTCCTCGGCGTGACCGAAGACGAGGTCCGGGGAAAGAAATGTTATGAATTACTGGGCAGCTCCGCTCCCTGCGATTATTGTGCCACTTCCAGGGCATATGTCACCAAAAGAATGGAAACAGTAGAAAAATTCATTCCTGAACTGGGCCGGCATTTTCTGTGTACCAGCAACCCTGTCCTGGATGATAAGGGAAATATCAAACTGATCATAGAGCAGTTGACAGATATTACCGAAAAGAAAAAAATCGATGAAAAAATGCATCAGGCCCAGAAAATGGAATCCATCGGCTCCCTAGCCGGCGGCATTGCCCATGACTTCAACAATATTCTGTTTCCCATTGTGGGGCTGTCGGAAATGATGCTGGATGACTTTCCCCCGGAAAGCATGGAACGTCAAAACATTCAGGAGATATTCCAGGCCGGCACCAGGGGCAGAGAACTGGTCCAGCAGATCCTTTCTTTCAGCCGGCAGTCGGATCACCAGCCGATACCGGTGCATATCCAGAAAATACTCAAAGAGGTGTTGAAACTCTGCCGGGCCACCATTCCGGCGGATATCACAATTTCAAAGGATATCCAGACCGACTGCGGTCCGGTCATGGCAGATCCCACCCAGATCCACCAGATCGCCATGAACCTGATCACCAATGCATATCATGCTGTCGAACCCACCGGAGGAACTATAACGATACAACTTAAAGAGAGAGATTTCATTGGCGAGAATGACCCGGCTTTTCAACTGACCTCCGGCCGGTATGCGGCCCTGTCGGTAACCGATACCGGCCCCGGCATCGACCCTGCAGTCATGAACAAGATCTTTGATCCCTATTTCACCACCAAAATAAAAGGAAAGGGCACCGGCCTCGGCCTGGCAACCGTATACGGCATTGTCAAAGCCCATGGAGGGGATATAAGGGTGTACAGTGAAGTGGGAAATGGGTGTTCCTTTCATGTCTATCTGCCGGTGATGGAGAAACCGGCTGATACTGCCCCTGAAAAACAGCAGCAACCGCTTCCCACCGGCACGGAACATATCCTGCTGGTGGATGATGAGGCCCCGATCATTCACCTGGAAAAGCAGATGCTGGAACGACTGGGATATTCCATCTCCTCCTTTACCGGCAGTCCGGATGCCCTGACAGCCTTTAAAACAGACCCGTCCCAGTTTGATCTGGTCATCACCGATATGCACATGCCGCATGTAACCGGCATGCAGCTGGCAGAAAAAGTGATCACCGTAAGACCGGATCTTCCCATCATTCTCTGCACCGGATTCAGTGAAAGGATCAACAAAGAAAATGCCGCTGCCTCAGGCATAAGGGGAATTTTGATGAAACCGGTGGTGATGAGAGACCTTGCAGAAAAAATAAGAGAGGTACTGGATTAAAAATTAATAAAAGGAAGCCTTATGGCCGAAAAACCCTCATACGAGGCACTTGAAAAAAGAATTCAGGATCTTGAAAAAATCCTGGAAGAAACCCTGGAAACATATCAACTCCCAGAAGCGCCTATGCCGAACCTGGCTGATATGGTAGACATGAACAGGAATGAAGAACGATACCGCACCCTGATAGATTTTTCACCATTACCTTTTCTGGTAACCCAGGAAGAAAAAGTTGTCTTTGTGAATCCTGCTGTGATGCGGCTGTTCAATGTCAAAGATAAAAGCAGGATAATCGGCAGCAGTCCGAATGACTGGATTCATCCGGATTTTACGAAAAAGGCCCACCAGAGACGCAGGCTGGTTCTGGAAAAAGGTGAGCCGGTTGAACCGGTCGAATTGTGCCTTATCCAGCAGGACGGCACAACAATTTTCGTGCTGGCCAACGCAGTCCGGATCAACCATCAGGGAACACCCGCTCTCTTGTCCGTCTTTCAGGATATTACCGAACAGAAAAAAGCAGAAAAAAAGCATCAGGTCCAGAAAAAAAATCTAGATGACATCATCGAACACCTGCCGGTCGGTATCGGTATTATCGATAGCCAGGGAAATATTCTCCGACTCAATAAAACCTTCAAAAAAATGTTCGGATATACGGAAACCGATATTTCCACAGTCGAAGCCTGGTCTGTCAGAGCATACCCGGACAAAGATTACAGGGAAAAAACCATCGCTGTCTGGAATCAGTACATAAGCGATGCCTTTAAAACCGGATTGCAGACCCCTCCAATGGATGTACAAATCATGTGCAAAGACCAGACAACCCGGCATGTGCTGATTTCACTCCAGCCGGGGGAAAATCACCACCTGACGGCCTTTGTCGATATCACCGAGCAGAAAAAGGCTGAAGCGGAGCGGGCAAGGCTTATCTCTGCTGTGGAACAGGCTGCTGAAATGTTTGTGATCACAGATACTGAGGGCATCATACAGTATGTCAATCCTGCGTTTGAGCAAATTACGGGGTACACGGTCAAAGAAGCGGTCGGATCCACCCCGCGCATTCTCAAAAGCGGCAAACAGGACACCGCCTTTTACCGCCGTTTATGGCATACCATCCTGTCAGGCAGTTCCTGGCAGGGCCGGATGACCAACAAAAGGAAAGACGGTTCTTTTTATATCGAAGAGATGGTCATCTCACCCGTGTTTGACCCTGGCGGTGAAATCGCAAACTTTGTGGCCGTCAAAAGAGACCTCACCAGCACCATAAAAATGCAAGAAACGCTTCACCAGGCCCAGAAAATGGAATCCATCGGTTCCCTGGCCGGGGGCATTGCCCATGATTTCAATAATCTGTTGTTTCCCATTGTCGGCCTGTCGGAAATAATGATGGATGATTTTCCGCCGGGCAGTCCGGAATATCAAAATGCACAGGAAATTTTCCACGCCGGCACCAGGGGCAGAGAACTGGTCCAGCAGATCCTGTCTTTCAGCCGGCAGTCGGAACACCATCGCATACCGGTTCACATCCAGAAAGTACTCAAAGAGGTGTTAAAGCTCTGCCGTGCCACCATTCCTGCGGATATCACAATAACCCGGGATATACAGACCGACTGCGGGCCGGTGGTGGCCGATCCCACCCAGATCCACCAGATCGCCATGAACCTGATCACCAATGCCTTTCATGCAGTGGAACCTGCCGGCGGCACCATATCGCTTCAGCTTGCGGAAATGGATATGAATCAAGCCGATGATCCGGTTGGTGATCTGACGCCGGGCCGGTATGCCATGCTGTCGGTTTCCGATACCGGCACAGGTATCGACCCTGCTGTTATCAGCAAAATCTTTGATCCGTATTTTACAACAAAGGAAAAAGGAAGGGGAACCGGCCTGGGCCTTGCAACGGTATACGGTATCGTGAAATCCTGTGGCGGTGAAATCAGGGTATTCAGTGACTTCGGCAAAGGCACAACCTTTCATGTGTATCTGCCCCTGCTGGAAAAGGCACAGGAACCTGAAACTGAAAAAGAAATAAGTCCGCTTCCCACAGGCACGGAACATATCATGCTGGTGGATGATGAAAAGCCGATTGTTCACCTGGAAAAACAGATGCTGGAACGACTGGGATACCAGACCACCTGTTTTACCAGCAGCCGAAATGCCCTGGCTGCATTTCAAACAGATCCGTCTCGGTTTGACCTGGTCATCACTGACATGAACATGCCGCATTTAACCGGCACCCAGCTTGCCAAAGAACTGATTGCACTCAGGCCTGGTGTCCCCATCATCATCTGCACCGGATTCAGTGAAAGAATCAACAAAGAAAAAGCAGATGTCATGGGCATCACAGGATTTTTGATGAAGCCGGTGATCAGGTCCAAACTGGCTGAAATGGTCAGGCAGGTACTGGATGGCGCAGAATAGTTATTATGGATATCCAGACATTTGAAAAAAGGGAATTCAGGAAGATGAATAATACCCAGGAAAAATGGTTTGAGCGGTTGAAAGAAATGGCTGAACAGGCTGTCAAAAACCAGTCTGTTGATGTAAAAAACATTGATTCAGCTGATATCACGAAATTGATAAACGACATACAGGTGTTTCAGGCGGAACTGGAAATACAAAATGATGAACTGAGAACGTCGCTGGATGAACTGGAAAAATCCCGCACCCGGTTTTCACGGCTTTTTGACATGGCCCCTGCCGGCTATATTATTCTCGATGAATCAGGTATTGTCCTTGATGTCAACCAGACCATGATGGATATGCTTCACAAGCACCGGGATGACCTGATGCGAAAACCGTTTTCCCGGTTCATTGCGCCCGATGACCAGGGCATTTTTCTGGCGCGGTTCACCGCTTTTTATAAAAATCCGGCAGACAAAACCATGGAAATCAGACTCATCAAAGGCAGCAATTCTATTTTTTATGCCAGGCTTGCGGCACGGTCTATTCCTTTGGAAACATATCCGGGAAAACCGGATATTGACCAGTTCTGCCT
>JAWOEP010000174.1:0-10514 GCA_046482705.1 Desulfotignum sp. | reverse complement strand
GGGCAGATTCTCAAGGAACAGGTCCTGGCCGAAGAGTTCGGTGTCAGCCGCACCCCCTTGCGCACAGTATTGTTCCGCCTGGAATGGGAACATCTGGTCAAAATACTGCCCCGCACAGGCATCCAGGTATCAGAACTTGAACTGAACACCATTACCCACGTGTTTCAGGCCCGGCTGGAGCTGGAATCGGTCATCGGCGCCATGGCGACGGAACGGTTTTCCAGCAGCCATTTCACCGGCATGGATGAATGCATGGAACAATGCAACCAGCTGTTGGCCCATCGGGACACCAAAGCACTGGGCCGCGTGGACATGAATCTGAAACAGATTTTTCACGATGCTGCAGGCAACCCGTTTCTTACGGAGATGTCCGACCGGTTCTATGTGCTGACCTTCCGCCTGTGGTATTTCAACCTGATGAAGATGGACAACCAGGCCTGGAAACAGGAGGTTCTGTGCCTGCAGTCGGATGTAAGCGTCCTGAAGGATATGCTTGCGGCAGGAACCCCGGAAAAGGTGGGAAAAACCAGAAAAACCCAGCTTCTGGCGCATGTGGAACGTATCCGCACCACATTCCTGGGGCTTTCCGGCATTTGAATATTTGCCAACCGTCTGTAAAAATTTTGGTTAACACCGAAATATTTCGCCATATTCAGGATGCGGTTTTTTTCTCCATAGATGCCTGGACAAATGACAAGGTGGCCTTGACATCCTTGTTCAACAAGGCATGGCACATGCTGTCCTGCCAGGTTCCGGCTGCCAGGTCCTGTGCAATCTGCCGGGCGGTATCTGATTTCAGGCTTTTTTTGAGCTGGACAAAAGGCTGGTTGGGGGTATCGATCCACAGGCTGATGATCTGCTTTGCCCGAACAATCAGCTGGTCTTCATCCACCAGTTCATCCACCATCTCCTGTTCCAGGGCACAGGTTACATCCTTCATCTCCCCGAAATACATGACATCCCTGAAGCGTTTGTCAGAATCCAGTCCGAACCGCATAATAGCGGCCTGGGCAATGGTCAGTCCCAGTCCGATCTTTATCTCGCTCATGCCCAGTTTTATTTTTGGATGATTTTTCACCAGCCGATAGTCCGAAGCCATGGCCAGGATCAGGCCCATGGCTGCACAATGGCCGTTTATGGCGCACACCACCGGCTTTTGGCAGGTAAAATAATCCAGCAGCACCTGTTCTTCTCTGGTAAAAAATGAAACAATCGCCTCCCTGTCCCCAAAATCCACAAACATGGGCAGGCTGAAGCCGCTGGAAAAAAACCGGCCCTCACCGGTGAGGATCAGTCCTTTTATGCCGGCATCCTGGTTTACCTCTGCCACAATGTCAGCCAGCCGGTCCAGGGTTTCCCGGGTAACAGCATTGGTTTTACCGTCTGACAGGCAGGCGATGATGATCTGGTCTTCCACTGTTTTTTTCAGCATCTGTATATTCCTTTCTTTTTTATGAACATTGTTTTATCTCATAATCTGCATGGATTCAAGCCTTGAAAAAAGTTGTTAAAAAATCCTTTGACTTTGCAGGGAATTTGGTCATATCGTTTGGTGAGCAGCGAGCCGGCAACCCAAAATATAACCAGGAAAAAAAGAAATGCCATGACAGATTTTATGGAAATATCCCCCGGCAGGCACCACGGAAAAAGACTGTATCTCGCCTGCATGCTCTGGTTTTTCGGTCGGGCTGTCCAGGCGGCTGCCCGTGCGGATGATGGTGTCAAATCCGAATTTGCCGCCATGCCGGACAATTTCACCTTCTGTCTGGGGGCTTTTCCCTCAGGCCCTTACATGGTGGTGGGAAAAGATGCCCGCGGCAGGGTCAGGCACCTGGGATCTTCCCTTGCAGACCGCACCATTCACCTGCACCTGATGTTCAAACACCCGGCCCTTTTGTTCCGGGTGTTTGCCTTCCAGGAAAACACGCCCGTGGCCAATGCCCGAAACCGGCTGTATGTACTCGGGGATGTGCCCCAGGCCTGTGCTGTGGTGCGGATCATGGACATGGTCCAGGTTTTTCTCCTGCCCAGATTTCTGGCAAAACGCGCTGTCAAGCGTTATCCTGCCTGGCCCCTGAAACGCCGCACCCTTGTCAGGGCACAGATCTATGCCCGGGCTTTCGCCGGATTGTAAGGAGATATCCATGACCGCCTTAAATCATTTTTTGTGTCGGACCAAAACCGCCTTTGGCACACATGCACTGGCCCACCTTCCCTTTGACCTGTCCGGGATGAACGCACGCAAACCCTTTGTCATCACAGACCAGGCAGCCAGGGATGCAGGCATGCATCTGGTGCTGGCCCGTGCATGCCGGGACACCCACCTGGCCCTTGGCGTGGTCACCCTGACAGAGGCCGGCGATCTTGAAACCCTGTACCACCTGTTTGTGGACAAGGGGTATGACAGCATCATCGCCCTTGGTACAGGACAGGTGGTCCAGACGGCCAAAGCCCTGAACCTGGCCGTATGCCACGGTCCTGAGCGGCTGCGGTCTCCTGCCGGTCCCGGACAGATCAAAGGGCCCCTGCTGCCCCTGGTATATATTCCCACCCACCCGGAAACCGGGCAGGACACCGCCGGTGAAACCTTTTTTTCAGGCCATTGTTTTGTTTCTGCCAACCTTATGCCCGATATTGCGGTCATCACGGCGGACACCATGCTCGGCACCCCGCGGGCTGCTGTCCTGGATTCCGGATTATCCAGTCTGGCCACCTGCTGTGAAGCCTTTGCTTTTTCCGGCAACCCGTTTGCCAGTTCCTATGCCCATGCAGGGATCTGCCTGGTCATGGATACCCTGCTTTTTCTTGCGCAGCAGCCCGACCATGGGGATCTTTTGTGCCAGAAAGCCGGAAAACTTCGGCAGCTTCCCCTGGCAAAACTGGCCCATGCCGCTGCTGTATCCGGGTATATCCAATCCAATTTTCCGGATCTGAAAACCCTGCAGGCAGGTGCACACATCACAGCTTCGCACCCTTCCCCGTCTGCCGCCCTGTCTTCGGGTCTGTGCAGGGCCCTGGCACTTGTGCACCTCCTTGAAAACAGCAAAGACACATGTCCCTGGCTCGGAAAACTGCTGCTGCCCCTCACTGATGCAGAACATTACGCCGGTGTTCCCGGACCCGGACAGCCGGGTGCAGCTGTCCGGGTTATCAGACAATTGCTGCATGCATTGTCTGAAACCGTTCCCCAAGGTATGCCGGAAACCCTTGGGGAAGCCGGCCTGACACCCGGACAGATATCTGAAATCTCGAACCTGTTGACATATGCACATCCATAAGGAGTCTCCATGGTGATACCTGAGTATTATGAATTTAGCAGCAGGACCCGCATCATGGCCGGCCATGATGCCCTGGAACAGATACCCGGCCTTCTTTCATCCATGGATGCCCAAAACCCCATGGTTATTACAGACCAGGGGGTAAGCCGGGCAGGGCTTGTGGATATTCTGCTCCAGGCCCTGGACAGCCGGATTACAATAAAAACCATCCAGGATGACGTGCCTGCGGATTCTGACCTGAAAACCGTGCACACCCTGGCCGGTCAATACAAAAAATACGGCTGTAATGCCATCCTAGCCTTGGGTGGCGGGTCTGTCATGGATACGGCCAAAGGGGTCAATATCCTGGTATCAGCATCTTCAGACAACCTCCTGGCATTCAGTGGTGCCAATGCATTAACACACGCACTCACCCCCCTGGTGGCTGTTCCCACTACTGCCGGCACAGGCTCGGAGGTTACCCGGGTGGCGGTGATATCAGATCCGGACAACTTGCGCAAACTGCTGTTCACATCGGGTTTTCTCATGCCGGATGCTGCTGTTCTTGATCCGAGAATGACCCTGACCCTGCCTGCCCCTGTCACGGCGGCAACCGCCATGGATGCCCTGTCCCATGCTGTGGAAGCCTGCCTGTGCCTGGGCAGAAATCCTTTGAGCACTGCCCATGCCCATGAGGCCATTGCACTGATCTCGCAAAACCTTTTGCCGGTGATCCGGCAGCCGGACCATAAACCGGGCCGCCTGGCCCTTGCCACAGGGGCTGCCCTGGCAGGCATGGCATTTTCAAATTCCATGGTGGGCATGGTCCATACCCTGGGCCATGCAGTGGGATCTGTGTGCCATGCAGCCCACGGCACCTGCATGGCGGTTCTGCTGCCCTACGGCATGGCATACAACCTTCACAAGACACAGCATCTGCTGGCTGATCTGCTGCTGCCCATGGCCGGAGCTGATGTGTATGCCAGGACCCACCCCGCAGAAAGAGCCCAAAAGGCCATTGACTGGGTGGGCCGGATGAACCGGCGGCTGCACCAGGCCACTGCAGGCGCACATGCAGTCTGTCTCAGGGAGATAAAAAGCCAGGACGGCAAAAGCCGCGTGCCCAGGCACCTGCTGCCCAGGATTGCACACACCGCCCTGGGAGACGGCAGTATCTTTTACAACCCCGAAGACCTGGATTATGACGACTGCCTCATGGTACTGGAGGCAGCCTTTGACGGCGCGGCCCTGGACCTTTCCCGGGTGAAGAAAGGATAAAACCAGATGATCAAGTTTTTGTGTATGGTTTCTGGTAAACAGGGTCAAGCTTGTGTTATTGGCGTTATCTACCACAGCTGTTGTGACCCCATGACGGCACAGACAATGCCATTAACGCAAGCCTGATAATCACAAAAATTGCATGGAGATGCATTATGAACATACCCGGTCGGAGCAAAGGATGCATGGGAAGCATCATGGTTGTGGACCTGTCTGCACAAACGATAGAGAGGCAACCGGTATCCTCAAAAGTGTACCGCACATTTTTATCAGGCATGGGCCTGGCCGCCCATGTCCTGTACCACCGGATTCCACAGGATGCCGATCCTCTGGGGCCTGACAACATGCTGGGATTTGTCTCCGGTTTGCTCACCGGCACCGGCTCCCTTTTCACCGGCCGGTGGATGGTCACCGGCAAATCTCCTTTAACCGGCGGGTGGGGCGAGGCCAACTGCGGGGGGCATTTTTCTCCTGCAATCAAACGCTGCGGTGTGGACGGCATCTTTTTTACCGGCACAAGCCCGAAACCTGTGTATCTGTATGTGGATGACACCACAGCGCAACTGCGGGACGCGGACAGCATCTGGGGAATGGATACCGTGGAAACCGAAACCTTGCTTACGGCCCGGCACCCCGGTGCCAGGGTGGCCTGTATCGGACCGGCAGGCGAACGCCTGTCCCTGATGGCCGGGATTTCCACGGACAAGGGACGTATGGCTGCCAGGTCCGGCCTGGGGGCGGTCATGGGAGCCAAATGCCTGAAAGCGGTTGTCCTGGCAGGCAGCAAGCGCATCCCTGTCCACAACAAAGAGGCCATGAAACACATTTCCCGGATCTGCAACAAATGGGTACAGTTTCAGCCGCCTTTTCTGCCGGGATTTCTTACCGCGCCGGTGGGGGCATTGCTGCGGATCATGCCCTGGGGGTTCACCCAGGACGGGCTGTTGTATAAGATACTGCTCAGAAAATGGGGCACGGTTTCCATGAACCAGATTTCCGTAGAAATGGGGGATGCTCCTGTCCAGAACTGGAAAGGCAGCAACAGCAACTGGGGATTTTTTAAAAACCTGTCCGCCAACCCGGATCTGTTTACCAGAAAAGAGATCCGAAAGTATCACTGCTACTCCTGTCCTCTGGGATGCGGGGGCATCTGCCGGAAAAAAGGCAGACATCCCCGCACCCACAAGCCGGAATATGAAACCGTGCTTTCCTTTGGGGGATTTGTGCTGAACCGGAATCTGGACACCATTTTTGACATCAACGAGACCCTGAACCGGGCCGGCATGGACACCATTTCCGCCGGCCATGCAGTGGCTTTTGCCATGGAATGCTTTGAAAAAAAGATCATCACCCGGCAGGACACCGCAGGCATGGCCCTGGAATGGGGCAATCCCGAAGCCGTATCCTGGCTGGTGGACCAGATCATCGCCCGGCAGGGCATCGGCCACATCCTGGCGGACGGGGTGGCAAGGGCAGCTGCCCGCCTGGGCAAAGGAGCGCAAAGATTCGCCTTTCATGCCGGGGGCCAGGAACTGGCCATGCATGATGGCCGCAATGATCCGGGATTTGCCCTGCATTACAGTGTGGAGCCTGCACCGGGACGGCACTCCAACGGATCCTGGCTCTATTATGAGATGTACCGGCTGTGGAAAAAAGTCACTGATGCCCCTAAGATACCCCTGATGTATGCCAAGGCACGTAAATATGAAACCGGACCGGACAAGGCTGCCATGGGCAGTGCCAACTCCCGGTTTCTGAATGTCCTGAACGGGGCGGGGGTCTGCCTGTTCGGTGCATTCCTGGGCATTGACCGGATCAGGATATTTGACTGGCTCAATGCCGCCACCGGCTGGCACATGACCCCTGATGACTATATGGGGGCCGGCACCCGGATCCAGACCCTGAAACAGGCATTCAACCTCAAACACGGCATTGCGCCAAGAGATTTCACCCTGAAAGGCCGTCCCGCAGGGTATCCGCCCATGGCACACGGTGCCAACAAGGGCCGCAGCATTGACATAGAAACCCTGATGGCCGATTACTGGGAGACGTTCGGCTGGGACAGAAAAACCGGCAGACCCACTGACCGGCAGATTGCAGAGGTCACAGATGTTTCATAACCCGGGAGTAAATTAATGGCATTTTTCATTACCAGCAACTGCACCGGATGCACAGCCTGCAAAAACATCTGCCCCACCGGTGCCATATCCGGAGAAAAAAAACAGCAGCATACGGTCTGTGACACAGCATGTATCGACTGTGGTGCCTGCGGCCGGATCTGCCCGGCAGGTGCGGTGGCCAATCCCTTTGGCAGAATTGTTTCAAAAATACCAAAAAAAAACTGGGTCCGCCCGTATTTCAACCTGGATCTGTGCATGGCCTGCAGCATCTGTGTGGAGGCCTGCCCGGCCAATGCCCTGGACATCACGCTGCAAAAGGTCAAAGACCTGCATCCTTATCCTTTCCTGATCCGGGAAGCCCAATGCATGGGATGCGGATTCTGTGCCCGGGCATGTCCCGTGGATGCGGTCACCCTGAAAGAAAGAAACCCCTGAATCCAGCATAAGGAATGCAGGCAATGATTGACTTACCAGCAGTGTTCGCTATACAGCAGGCAAAAGAAAATCTGATAGGCAACTGCCCGGAAAAATCAAACCGGAACGAATTATCAGGGAATTTATATGGAAATCAGGTGGCTGGGTACAGCCGGGTTTGACATCAGAACCTGTGACAGCCGGTTCCTGATCGATCCCTATGTGAGCCGCAATCCCCGGGCCGAACCGATGCAGCCCCTGGCACCGGCTGACCTGGCCGGCGCAGACCGGATTTTCGTTTCCCATGGCCATTTTGATCATCTCATGGACCTGCCTGAAATCCTGGCAAAGGACCCTGAAAAGCCCTCCAGGGTATTTTGTTCTTCCAAAGCTGCTGACACCCTTGAAAAAATGGGAGTTTCCAGGTCCCGCATCTACAGGGTGACCCAAAACAACATTACCGTCCGGTTCGGACATGTGTCAGCCCGGGCCTTTTTCAGCCGCCATTTCCGATTTGATCCCGCCCTCATTGCCGTCACCCTGGCCAGAATAAATATCAGGCTTTTCCATTTACTGCCGTTGTTTACCAGATATCCCTGCGGTCAGGTTTTAAGCTGGCGTTTTTTTCTGGAAGGTAAAACCATCCAGCATCTGGGAAGTGCCGGAGGCGTATCTGAAGAACTGGCGAATACCGATCCTGCAGATATTCTTATGCTTCCTTTACAGGGCCATTCACATATCTGCCGTATAGCGGCTGCTCATGTCCGGCGCCTGAAACCCCGAACCGTCATTGTCCACCACCATGACAATTTTTATCCCCCGGTTTCCCGCACCGTGGATATTGCGCCGTTTGTGGAACAGGTTAACCAGGAGTGTCCACATACCCGCATTATTGTACCCCAACTGAATATCCCCGTCACCATCTGCACATAAAAAGAGGTTTCAATTCAACCAGTGATACGGAAAACCATGACAAAGAAAAGGGGGTAACATCATTAAACCGGCATCGGTACAGTCTTTTTTGTCAAACTGCCCCTGTCCTGATTCCCTGCGCAGCCCTACCACACCTCGGGATAGGCCACATCCACAAATTTTTCTTCCATCATGTGCTTGTGGCCTCTCTCCATGGCTGCCAGATCCATGAACACGGATTTTAATCCGGGATCAGTGCAGTTTTCAGCAAGAGCCATATATTTTTTCATGGCGATTTCCTCGTTTTTCATGGCCAGGCCGATGGCATTCTTAAGGTCCATATCTGCAGTCACTTTCGGCATTTCAATAGTTTCAGATACATGGAAGTCCTTGTCACAGTCAAAATTCCCGGTATCCACTTTTTTCTGGTCCAGAATATCGGTGAGGATCTGCTCATGCTTGGCTTCTTCCTGCGCAAACCCTGCAAACACGCCCTTGAGGTAGTTATCTTTGATCCGCTGGGAAACCTGTTCGTAAAAATTTTTTGCATCAATCTCACTTTGGATAGCATCGGAAATTGCTGCGCGGTATGCATCTAAATCCATAAAATCCTCCGTACGCTTATAAGGTTATTTTCAGGGCAGCGGGGTTGCTGTATAAGCAACCCCTGCCTCTTCAGATCCATAGGGAGCCAGTTTGCGGCCCGCAGCCATATCCGACACCAGGTCCGGGTTCAACAGCATTGATTTTCCGGACAGCAGCAGATCTGCATCCTGCAAAGCCTGTTCTGCTGTTTTTTTATCATAAATTTTTCCGCAGATCAGCAAAGGAAGGTCTGTGACATCCCGGGTGATGCCGGCCATGGTCTTGTCAGTGCCAAAGGCGGGCTGGGAAAAATCATAGGTGGAAACGGAAATCGCATCAATGGGCTCTTGTGAAAACATTTGAATCATCTGCTGCCATTCTGCAGCACCGGAAAACAAAGACACGTCCATATCGGCAATGCCCCAGTTGGAAACCCGCACCAGCAAAAGCCGGTCGTCAGGAATATGGGGCCGTACCGCCTGGATCACCTCATGAACAAACCGGTACCGGTTTTCCATGGATCCGCCATAGGCATCGGTTCTCCGGTTGGCGTAGGTGGACAGAAACTGGTTGAGCAGATACCCGTGGGCACAATGCAGCTCCAGGCCGTCAAACCCGGCTGCCATAACCCCTTTGGCGGTTTCCACAAATCCGTTGATCACATGGTCCATATCAAACCGGCTCATCTGCTCGGGCACAGGATATGGTGCACCGGTCATGGGATTTTCCTGCATCGGGGCCACCGGACTGGGGGCAATCACCCGGTTGGCCGGGTTGATCCCTTCATAGGCCATGCGGCCGCAGTGAAATACCTGACACACAGACACAGCCCCATGGCTGCGGATCTTTTCTGTCACATTTTTCCAGGCATCCACCTGGTTCTGGTTCAATATCCTGGCCTGGCCGGGATAGCCCTGGCTGCTTTCATAATCGGTCACAATGGCTTCGGTGTACACCAGGCCGGCACCCTTCTCCGCCCGGGTGATTAAAAACTGCAGCACATCCTCTCTGGGAATACTGTCCCCGGATGCCGACATCCGGGTCATGGGCGCCACACCGATGCGGTTTTTACAGGTAATCTGTTTGATGGTAAAGGGTGAAAACAGCAAAGATGTCATTTTGATCTCCCTGGTTAAAGGTGGGAACCAACGTGCCTGGGATAATCTAAGCCTGATTTCTGGTCATGTCAATGTGGGCAATCCCATCTTCCAGATAAGGGTCGGACACCGGTACAAACCCGTGGCAGCGGTAAAAATCCTTCAGATAGGTCTGGGCCCCGATGGTGATGCCCCTGCCCGGCCATAGCCGCCCTGCTTCATCCAGGATCTTTTTCACCAGGGCATGGCCCAGTCCGGTTTTCCGGTACAAAGGTGCCACCACCACCCGGCCGAAACTGATGTTGGAAAACCGGGCACCCGGCGCCAGGATCCGGGCATAGGCTGCCAGGCTGCCGTCCTTTGTCCGGCCGGTGAGATGCAGGGTGTCCGGCAGCACATCTTTGCCGTCCAGTTCCGGATATGCACAGGCCTGCTCCACCACAAACACATCCACCCGGAGTTTGAGCAGTTCATACAGGTGGTTTGCATCCAGTGCATCAAAGCGGGTTACCTGCCATGCAATCGTGGTATCTTCTGTCATTTTTTCATGCCTTTTTTCCATTCTCTCCTTGATACCCCATCATCAGAGCAAGTGCAAGACCTGAGACCGGCACTGAATATTTGCTATAGCAACATGCGCTTCTTGGGAGCCCCTGGAGGTGTCCTGTGAACGGACCGTCAGCGTCGGAGGGGGCCTGGTAAAAAATGCCGGTATGGTTTTCAACCAGCGGACGGGATGCCGCACTTCATTGTTCGTATGCAAACCGGCCCCCGCAGACCTCGGGCCGGGCACAGGACACCTCCAGGGGCGGGCCTTGGGACAGTGTGCTGCTCAGAACGATCGAAAATCA
>JAWOEP010000058.1:0-4317 GCA_046482705.1 Desulfotignum sp. | reverse complement strand
TTCTGCCTTTCCTGGGAGTTTTGTCATTTACCTGGAATTTGCCAAATCCGGAGATCATTAAATCTTCACCAGATTCGAGTGTTGATTTCATGCTTTCCAGAAGGGTTTCCAATGAATGCTTTGCCTCGGGTGGAGAAAGGCTGAGGCGATCTGAAATTTCTTCGATGATGGTTGATTTGGTTATGGCCATGTTGTGGAAAGGCTCCTTCAGTGGTTGGTTTTTGCCACCCTGGTTTAATATCAGATCAAGGAAGGGGTGTCTATGCAGCAGCTGATAAAAAGCCAGTTCCAGAGCAAAGCCCCACACTGTTTAATTGTGGGGCTTTGCTGATCGAGTGCGGAGACACCACCAGCTCTGCGCGTTATAAGCCACCTCGCAGTGGGCCGAAATGTGCAAAACAATTAATTTTGTATTGTTTTGACATAAATCATAACTTGCAAAGAACCCCGGATTTGTCAAGAATTTTTTAATGATGTTCACACCTTGTGGATCACATTGGTGACAACACCCCAGATCTCAAATGCCATATCGGGTTTGATTTCAATGGGCGTGTACCTGTCATTTTCTGGTTCAAGAGAGGGTATGCCAGATCTGATTCTCAGACGCTTGACGGTCAGCTCACCATCCAATACGGCAATGACAATCCTCTTGTCCACTGCCTCCAGGGACCGATCAACGATCAGGATGTCACCGGGGAAGATACCTGCCTTGATCATGGATTCACCGCTGACCCTGACAAAGAATGTTGCTGCCGGGTGTTTGATCAGGTGTTCATTCAGATCGAGTTTACCTTCGATATAATCATCTGCCGGGGATGGGAAACCGGCCTCGATGGATGTCATGTAGAGTGGCAGACTGACAGGTGTAGACAGATCCGGGGTGTACAACGTGTTCATGAAATCCTTTTTTTTGCTGGCCTTGACGGGTGGTTTTATTTTTTCGTTATTCATGGATACCTGCCTGAACGTCATCTGTCAAGCAGTTCTGCCGTCGTCCCGATCTTCAGCAGTATCATTTTTTTGAATCTGTAATCTATCTGTAACCCCAATACAGATATACAAATGGTGCAATCTCTGCGCATTCCACGGCAAATCACGCCAAAGCGCAAAACAACACGGCAGCATCTATTAACTTCAGAGGAAGGGGACATCATGAAACCATCACTGTTTTTTTTCGTTGTAGTGGCAGCAATGATCGGCTTTTCCGGAATCTCCGTATGGGGATCCGACCTGGAGGGAAAAAAATCAACCCAGACACCGGGACACGATATCGCAATCGAGGATATCTACATCGATCTGGCAACCATGCACCGGTATGTAAAAAATCCGGACGACACTTATACTGAATATAACCGCAGAGGCTCATTTTTTAAAATCGTGTCCCCGGAACTGCCGCTTCTCACCACACGGCCCCATGTCGTGCCGATCAAAGGAAACTGCTATCTGCTTTATGTGAACAAACAGATGGCCGGCCAGGCCCTTCCGATGACGCTCAAAACGGCAAATGAATCACATCCTGAAGGATGGTTTCTGGAAAAAGCCCTGGTGGATTTAAAACATACCGGGCACTGATATCGGGAACCGACCGCTCGTTTTCCAGAAGCCCCTATTGTGAAATTTGCCGATATGGGAAGGTATCAGAGCCACTTTGTAAAAAAGGGCACCTCCGCTGGTACCTTCCCCCTTTCAACTGTGTTCAGATGCCGGAAGTCCTGCCGCAAATCGCCAGGCACAGTCCATTCAGTCTTGAGGTCCCCACAATGTCAATCCGATCTGCGGATTGCAGAAAGAAGCTCATCGGTAGAACCGTCTTTGGTACAGTAAGCAAAAGCCCCGGCTTGTATCATCTGATCTGCCAGATCTTGTTTGTCATGCATAGAGAGACCAATGATGCGAACGCAGGGAAGCTCGGAATGAATAATCCGGGTAGCCTGAATACCGTCCATCCCCGGCATGTTGATGTCCATCAGGATAACATCGGGCTGAAGCTGCCGGGCCTTCTCAACCGCCACCTGGCCATCGCTGGCTTCACCCACCATTTCAATATCGGAATGAAAGTTCAGCAAGGCAAAAATACCCTGGCGGACAACCGTATGGTCATCTACAACAAGGATTCTGATTTTATCTTCGCCTGTTTTGGTTATTTTATCTTCAGTTCTTATTTCCCGGATAGCTTCGTCCTCTTTTTCTTCCTTTGTCTCAAACGGTACAATCAGCGACAAAGAGGCACCGTTTCCCGGTGAACTTTCAATCCGAATGCTTCCACCCATCAGCTGAAGCCGCTCGTGAATGCTGAAAAGACCAAACCCGGTCCCCTCGTTCTTCAAGACAGCGCCAGGATCGAATCCTGCCCCTTGATCGCTTACCGTAACCCGGAGCTGCTTTTGTTCCTCATCACAGGACATTTCAAGGCGTGCCGATTTGACGCCCGAATGTTTGATTACGTTTAAAAGCAGTTCCCGCGTGCTCTGATAGAGGAACGCGGTAATATCCTCTTGTTTTGGATCAATATCAGAATCTATCTGCAAATCAATGGTGAGCCCGTGATTTTCATTCATCCACCGGGCAGTCCATTTCAGAGCAGCTGAAAGCCCCTGCTGCAAAGCCGGAGGATAAAGCTCGGCTGTTAAAGAACGGGACGTCTGTATAGACTGGTTGATAAGATCAAAAACGTTTTGGGCAATCTTATTGTGTTTTTCGCCAACGCTCCGACAAAGGATTTCACTGTTGATCCGAGCGCCGATTAACAGTTGCTGAAGGTGATCATGGAGGATTTTAGCCAGGCGCTGCCGCTCTTTTTGCTCGGCAAGCGTCAATTCTCCCACCAAGGTTTGTAGTTTCTTTGTACGTTCGGTCACCTTCTGTTCAAGCTGTTCATTCAACCTCCGTAGATTCTCCTCAGCCCGCTTGCGATCGGTGACATCTATCCCGATGCCAATCTGGGTGCCTTCATAAAGTCGAATGTTTGACCATTCCGAAATCATGGTTTTACCTGATTTTGTTATGATTGAGAACTCACGCCATTCATAGAAAGCTTTTTTCATATATTCCTGGGCAATCTTGCGATAGAACGGGTCCGGAAAGGCTTCTTCCATCAGGTTGATGTCGTTTAGATCTTCAGTTTTCCAGCCGATTTTCCTTTCAATCTCTTGATTCAAATATAGCACTTTCATATTGGGGTCATAGCGCATGATCATTACGGGAATGCTGTCAATAATAGCTTTGAGCACTGCTTTTTCTTTCTGCAAATCTTCTTTACTTTTCAGCACTGCTTCTTCCGTAAACTTGCGATTGGTGATGTCTTGAAATATACAGTGGGTCTGCTGAAAATTACCTTTTTCATCTCTGCTTATCTTCCCGGTAAAAGAAACCAGAATGAGGTCACCGTTTTTCTTGACCATTTCGAACTCGACCCCCAGAACTTCACCGATGGACTTGAAACGAGGAAAATTTTCTTTGAAATGATCCCGCCAGTCAGGATGCAGAAAATCTGCAAAGGATTTACCAATGACCTCTTCTTTGGCATATCCGAGGGCCTCAAGCCAGGTTTTATTGACAACTATGAAATGGCCATTTTCATCCAGTGATTGGTAACCGAGAGGGGCTTCTTCATAAAGCAGCTTTAGCAGGTATTCAGTTTTCTGCAATCCTTTCTCTGAAGATTTGTAATTGGATTCTATTTTCTCCAGTTCTTGAACCCGTTTTTCTAATTCCTCATAGGTGGGTTTTGCTGTCATGGCAACCTTTTTTTAACTGTCCGAAACGTGCATTTGTTGATGTTACAGATTTTTCTGGCTGATAATAATGCTGCTTTTGAGTTTATCCAAGCTCACCCTGTGATAAGATACAGCTCTCCAAAGTTCAAGTTTCTTGCAACCTACATGATTCCATGAAAACTCAACCATAGTTTCGATATCATGAATGCCATATCAATGAAATACCTGTATGTCAATCAGAGAAAACCCCTAATCGCTTTAGGTAACAATAACCATGCAGTTTTTTCTGGGTTTATCATACTGACTATATCAAATCAGGACACTGCCAAGCATTCCTATTTAAGGCATTAAATAGCTCACTGGGCTGACAAATAGAAGTGATTAGTATTGGCATGCTGAAATTCTGAAGGGCTTTAAATGTCTGGTTTTGAGCCGTATTCACGATATCAACAAAAACGTCAGTATAATCAAATTTATTTAATTGACCGGTGTTTCCCGGGATGATAGGACAGTACCTGATGTTGAACCATAAGAAAAACAGGTTTGACAGTGCCTGACAGCCATCTGTGATGAGGCAGACGACCAGGGAAGCGATATGTGC
>JAWOEP010000505.1:0-3088 GCA_046482705.1 Desulfotignum sp. | reverse complement strand
CAACAGGGTACAGGGCAACAGTCAATGTGTTTATAAAAACCGCAGTCGGTCCCACAAGTTTTGGCCAGTATACAGCGCCGATGGTTTTGGGAAGGATTTCAGAAAGAAAAAGGATCATCAGGGTCATGACCGCGGAAAATACGCCGAACCAGGCGCTTCCGAACACAATCGTCGCCTTGGCCCCGGCGCCGATGGCCCCCACGGTATGGGCAATGGTATTCAAGGTCAAAATGGCTGCCAGGGACTGGTCCACGTTGTCCTGTTTCAACCGCTTTAACAGGGCGGCCATCCTGGGGCGTTTTTCTTTCAGGCTTTCAATGTAGGAGGGGGTGATGCTCAAAAGCACCGCTTCCGCCACTGAGCACAGAAATGAAAAAACCAGGGCCAGCCCCACAAACAGAACCAATCCTACAATATCTGCATCTGAATATGCGGTTTTCATTTTTTTGATACCTCTTAATTCGGGTCGATTCTTTTGATCCCTGCGCTGTCACCATACCATCTGCTGTCTTCTGTGCAAGAAAAAAACAAAACCCGGGGAGAAAATTTTTGTCTTTACCACTTTCATTATGGTTAAACGTATTTATAATATTTTTACGGCCCATTGGCCATAGCCGAACAGGTTGGTAATTAAATCAAATGTAAAAAGGAGGCGGCAATGGAAATTAAAATGGACAGACACAAACATAACCATGCACATGAACACTCCCATGAACATGACCATGCGCATACCCATGGGGACAAAAACCACAGCCATGCCCATGGGCACACCCATTCCCATGAACACGGACACCAGCACAGCCATCAGGCGGATGATGCGGCCAATACCCATGATGATGCCCACGGCAGCCATGACCATGATCATCCCGGACATGAAACAGAACCCCACTCCCATGAGTGATCAGGGCTGATGAATGAAAAACACGCTGTACATCATTATCGCCACCTGTTTTGCAATGGTCCTTTTATCAGGTGCCACAAAAATTGTTCAATCAGAATCAGGGGAAATCGGGATGCTTTCACTCCAGAATAACATTGTCCAACTGCCTGAGCCGCGGCTTGAAAGCAACATATCAGTCGAGGAGGCGCTGCTCAACCGCCGCTCTGTGCGCAGCTATAAAAACCAGCCCTTGACAATCGCCGAAGTCGGTCAACTGCTGTGGGCAGCCCAGGGTATCACCGAAAAATCACGCGGCTTCCGCACTGCACCATCTGCCGGTGCAACTTTCCCGTTCAAGGTGTATCTGGTTGCAGGAGATGTCACCAACCTGAATGCCGGTATCTATCAATATGACTTTCATCACCACCGTTTGATGCGCCGGCGTGAGGGAGATTTCAGAGGCAAGCTCTCTGAAGACGCATTGGGGCAGTCCAGCATCACCGATGGTGCCATAAACATTGTCCTGACCGGCATTTATGAACGTACCACACAGCGTTATGGTGACCGCGGGATCAGGTATGTGCATATTGAAGCAGGACATATTGCGCAAAATATTTTTTTGCAGGCAGTTGCACTTGGTTTGGGAGGTGTTCCGATAGGCGCTTTCAACGACAGTAAAGTGCAGAAAAGGCTTGGTATACCCAAAAATGAAATCCCGCTATATATTTTACCGCTAGGAAAAACTTTCCAAAATTAAAAAGACATTTTTCCAGATTATTTTGTCTAAGATAAAAACCTGAAAAATTTATCCGGCCAGTCAGTCAATGATAAGGAAAAGTATTGCTGATTCCTTTGTTGGCCGAAAGGCCGGAAATGGATTGGGCCTCGCTGCATTGGATGAGAATTGGGTCTTGTCACAGTACCAGGATGCTGATATAAATCCCCCTGTTGTGACAAAAACCTTTAAAAAGTTGATATGGAACACATGGCAACAGGCAGATTTCTGGTATTCGAGGGGCTGGACGGGTCTGGCAAAACCACCCAGATGACCCGGTTAAAAAAACGGCTCGCCAGCATGGGCATCAAAGCTGTAAACACATGTGAACCCACAGAGGGTCCTGTGGGAGCCCTTATCCGGAAAATGCTGGCAGGGCGGATTTCCAGTGATCCGCGCACCATTGCCGCCTTGTTTGCAGCAGACAGAACCGACCATCTGGTGAAGCCGGAAACCGGGGTGCAGGTCCTGGTGGAAAAAGGCCGGGTGGTGCTGTGCGACCGGTACTATTTTTCTTCTTATGCCTACCATGCCCGGGATATGGACATGGAATGGATCATCACCCTGAACAGTGTGAATGCCCGGATCCTTCGGCCGGATTTGACCATTTTCATCGATGTAGCACCTGAAACCTGTCTGGAGCGGATCCGGGCCGGCCGGCACCGCCTGGACATGTATGAAAAAATTGACATCCTCCAACAGGTGCGCCATAATTATTTTACTGCCTTTGACCGTTTGAGGGGCACGGAAAAAGTGGTGACAGTGGATGGAAATGCTTCAGAGGATGCAGTGGAACAAAGCATCTGGCAGCATCTGCAGCCTTTTGTGAAATCCCGGATGGAATCAGACATAAGATAATGGGATGAAATGGATATAAAACAAACAAAAAAAGTTTGTGTTGTGGACGGGCAGGGTGGCGGCATCGGTGCTGTTATCATTAAAAAACTCAAGGACCGGTTTGATGAACAGATCGAGATCATTGCCCTGGGCACCAATGCCATTGCCACGGCCCAGATGCTCAAGTCCCGGGCCAACAAGGGGGCATCCGGCACCAATGCCATTATTCAGACCGTGAAAAAGGCGGATGTGATCATAGGACCCGTGGGCATCATCATGCCCCATGCCATGATGGGGGAAGTAACCTGCGAGATTGCTGCGGCCATCAGTTTGTCAGATGCCAGAAAAGTGCTTTTGCCCCTGAGCCAGGAAAATATCGATATTGTGGGTGTGGCCGGACTGCCCCTGCCCATGCTGGTGGATGAGCTTATGGCATCCCATCTGTCTTTTATATGATGTAATGCAAGGAGATTCAGACATGTGTGAAGCAAACGCATATTTTACGGAAAACGGTACCCAGACTCTGATCATGGAAGCGGTTGACAAGGTGGAGCCGGATGAAGACGGCATCCGCCTGGTTTCTATTTTCGGGGAGC
>JAWOEP010000503.1:0-3859 GCA_046482705.1 Desulfotignum sp. | reverse complement strand
CCACTCACAAAGTGGCGTACTCGGTCGGTGGCTACCGGTGAAACCGGTCGTCTGGTGGCCGGTTCGCGGGGACGGCCCGACGCACCGCGAGGGTCGTCCACGCAGCCCGCCGAACCATATTCACGAACTCCTTGTACGGCCACCACCAGAGGCGATCCTTCGGCAGCGGTTTGATGAAAGTCTGCCTCAGGCTGTAGGTATAGGCGCCCTGGAACGGGATCATCAGGACATCTCCCTCCTGGATCTGCTTTCCGAAAAAGGCATATCCCCATACATCATGGGGGGTGCACAAAGAACCCAGGATGCGGCAGGGCTTCTCTGTCAGGCCGGGACGGGTGAGGTTCAGCACCGGAAAATAATCGGTTTCAAACCGCTCCCACCCCACCGCATTGGTGCCGGCATCTGTGATGGCCATGTCCGCCATTTTTTTGTCTGTGACCTGGACGATGATGTGCATGGCATCGCTGCAGATCCACCGTCCAGGCTCAAAACAGATGCACGGGTCTGTCAGGGGCAGGATATGTTCCTTGAGGGCAGCGGTTATTTTTTGGGCAAAAGTTTCCAGCGGTTCTGCCGGCAGGTGATAATGGCGCAGCGGATCTTCCGATACCAGCCATTCCCCTTTTCCCGGCCAGTACCCGCCGCCGATGTCTAAAAACCGGCAGGTTTTCAGAAAATCTGCAGGCATGTCCCGGAGCAGCCGTCCCAGGCGGCAGATGATATCAATCTGCCGGTCCGGGGTCATGTTCCAGGATGAATGAAACTGCAGCCCTGTGCATTCCAGAAGCGGGTGGGCCTGGATATCCCGGTACAAAGGCAGCAGTTGTTCCGGCATGATGCCGAATTTCTGCCACAATCCTTCAGGCTGGCAGTTTATCCGGATACCTGCACAAAGCGGCTGCTGGTTTTTTTCCAGCAGGGCCATCAGACGTCTGCATTCCCCTGTGCTGTCCAGCAGCAGGGTTACCCGGTCCGGGTGGGCTGCTGCCATTTCCAGTTCTGCCATGGTTTTTCCAGGACCGCTGAAAACGATGTCATCTGCCCCCAGATCCAGGGCAGCTGCCAGTTCCATGCCGGAAGACACATCCAGGCCCCATCCCTGGCTCACCAGGATGCGTGATATGTCCGGCAGAGGATTGCTTTTCACGGCATAATAAAACCGGGTTCTGGGAAAATGGGCCTGAAATACGGATCTAAATTTATGTGCCTGTTCTGTGAGCACATCGGAAATCACCAGATAAAGAGGGGTCCCATGGGCTTTAACCGCATCAAGATATTGCTGTTTCTGCTTGAACAGCGGAACAATCTGGTCTTTGAGAAAAACGGCGGACATGACAGGATGGGACGGGGCAGGCGGCTGGTTCACGGCTGGATCGCGATTTCCAGGCGCCGGGCCATGAGCATGGCCCGCGTTTCCGGAAAATTCCACCCCCGGGTATTGATGATCATATGCCCCAGAAGCCATGAATCATAATCTTCGGGAGGCATGGTGATTATATGCCCTGGTTTCCGGATGAGATGCAGCTGCTTTACACGGGGGTCTGAAGCAAGGTTCCGGGAATCGACCGCCGTAAGCATTCCGTTTTTTTTTGCATGGATGCGGATGCCCATATGGGGGGTGAACAGGATATCATCCAGATGCCATGGCAGATCTGCCGCCACATCCAGGGCCAGTTTTATTATATCCAGATTTGCCGCTACCATGAGCAGCTGGGGGAGACAGTCTCCTCCCGGCCGGGGGGTCATTTCAATAAAATACGGCCGGTTGTCCTTCACCACAAAATCCACCATGCAGATGCCGGTGTGGATGCCCAGGGTTCTGGCGGCCTTTTCCATCTGTCCGGTCAGTGATGCCATGGACATTCCCGGCGGCAGGGCCCCGGGGATTTCATATCCTGCGGCTGTTCCGAACGGCAGGCCTGGCGGGGTAATTTTTTTGGCCAGACGTACCAGGGTCAGGCTGTCCGGAGTGAGGATGAAATCACAGCTGTATTCAGGTCCGCAAATCCGTTCTTCCGCCAGTATCAGGCGGTCAGGATGGTCTAACAAAGGGTTCTGCTTTCTTTTTTCCAGGCCGGCGGCCAGTGTTTCCCATGACTTTTGCGCGTCTGCCCTGTTTTGGCAGTGAAACACCAGCTCACTGCCGCTGCCCACCGCCGGTTTCAGCACCAGCCCTGCGGTAACATCTGCCAGCAGCCGGACCACGTCATCCGCGCAGTGTACCGGCCATACCCGGGGGCAGGAGATTTTTCGGGCCTGCCACAATTGTTTGGAAACCAGCTTGTTTCTGCAGTTCTGAATCGCTGTTACATCCGGATACACAAGCCCCAGGTTCTCTGAGAGAAGGGCGGCTGTCACCATGGATTCGCAGTCAAAGCAGGCAATGCCGGTGAGTTTCTGGTTATGTTTTTCCAGATGAACCGCCAGTACCGGCATGATGCCGGAAACATCGGACAAAGGACACACCAGCTCCTCGGATGGGTCGGGAGGGGGTTCTTGTGCATTTTCCCGTACGTGGGGGGCTGTGAGAAAAAGAGCCTGTCCCGGACATGTGTTTCTGATCCATTGGATGTAGTCGGCAGTGGTGCCCGCCACAAGCACTTTCTGGACGTTAGGCGCAGCGGACATGGCGTTCTTCTCCATGCATAACCGGTTTCTGAATGGATTTATGGGTGGTAAGTGCATACAAGGGAATGGGAACCAGCCGGAACCGCTGTTTCCAGTTAAAGTCTCCGCACAGAAAATCCACATACTTCAGGTGCCGGCTGCAGGCCCATTGCAGGTGATGGCGGTTGATGAGTTTGGCCACACCGGGAAATTCCGAGCTGGTACCGCCGGCCAGCAGGGTATAGGTGCCTTTCCACAAAGCCCCCATATCAACGGCAGCCAGTTTTCCCCTGATGTAGACGCAGGTCATCTGCAGCAGGCCCATTTTGTTGAAAAAATCAGCCAGCAGTTCAAATGCCCGCAGAAACCGGGGATCACTGAAATAGGCATTCGGCCCGAATGCGTTGATATTCAGCTGGAACAGATGTTTTATATCTGACAGCCCGCCAGGAGAGATGCACACATCATGGGCTTCGAGTTTTCTGATGTCTGCGGCCAGCTTTTTGCGGGTTTTGCCGGGAAAGGACTGCCAGTAGGTATCAAAATTATACCGAAAGGATGCCGGAAAAAACAGGTATCTTGTTTCATCAGGAGCCAGCATGCCGGCGCCTGTTTTTCCGGCCCGGCATTTGATATACCGCAGGTGAACCGGACCCGGTACCGCATCCAGCAGGTCCTGGAGTATTTCGGGGGTACTGGCGATGATGCGGTTTTGTTCAATCCAGGTTCTGCCCTGCCAGGTTTCTCCGGGAAACTGGACATAATTTCCGGCTTCCCCATGCCAGGACAGGGCCAGCAGGCCTATGGGCCGTCCTGCCTGTTCTGCCGCATGAAATGCCAGGGGCCGGTCATAGGCCTTGTGAAAACACCACCTTACCGGCCACATGTCAAACAGGACCCGGCCGGGCCACAGGTTTTCCCATATTCGTCTGCACTGGGCCGGATCCTGGTACAGGACATGTTTTATCCTGCCCATTAGAGCCGGTGGGTGACGGTGATCCTGGAAAAAGAGCCGCCAAAACTGGTTTGGGCAAATTGTTTGACCATTTCAGGGTCATATGTTTTACAGCTGAATACATCCAGGTATACTGTGTTGGTCAGGTTGGCAAAATGGGCTGAAGAGACTATGTTCATTTACGGATTTCCTCATTTTTCGGGCAGCAGCCAGCTACCATTTGGATTTTTCTTTGTTTTTCTGATGTGACCGTTTACCGGATTTTTTTTTGTGGTTCTGAATTTCCTGCCGGTCCTC
>JAWOEP010000501.1:0-3862 GCA_046482705.1 Desulfotignum sp. | reverse complement strand
GGATAAGGAAAAATATGAGGAATTTTACAATGAGTTCGGCCAGGCACTGAAAGCCGGTATTCCCACGGATTTTGCCAACAAGGAGCGCATTGCCGCCCTGCTCCGGTATAAAACCACCAAATCCGGGGACAAATATGTGACTTTGGATGAATATATTGAAAACATGAAAGAGGACCAGAAGGAGATCTTTTATCTCACCGGTGAGAACCTCACTTCCCTGATGAACTCCCCGCTGCTGGAATCCCTGAAAGCCAAGGATTATGAAGTGCTGCTTATGGTGGACCCCATTGATGAATGGGTCACCCAGTCTTTGACCGAATACAAGGAAAAGACACTCAAGAGTGCGGAAAAAGGCGATCTGGACGTGGAAAAGGTGGATGATGAAAAGAAAAACCAGTATTCTGCTTTGCTGTCATTTCTCAAGGGAAAACTGGACGACAGGGTCAAGGATGTGGTGGTATCCAACCGGCTCAAGGATTCCATATCCTGCCTGTCCGGAGAGGACTGGGGCATGAGTGCCTATATGGAAAAAATTCTCAAGGCATCCGGCCAGAAAACACCGGAGCAGAAACGGGTCATGGAGGTGAATGTCAACCACCCGGTCATGGAGAAAATCAAGGAAATATTTGAAACAGATACCACAAACCCCGTGCTCACCGATTACGCTGATCTTTTGTTTGATATTGCCGTTATCAGTGAAGGGGGCAAGCTGGACAACCCGTCCCGGTTCTCCAAACTTATGGGGGATCTTATGGCCAAGGCCATATGATAGTATATGTTGAAACCCTGGGGTGTTCCCGGAACCAGGTGGACAGCGAAATTATGCTGGGAAAGCTTGCCGCCGCCGGGCATACCCCGACCAGTGACCCGGCCTGTGCCGAAATCATTGTGGTGAATACCTGTAGTTTTATATCTGCAGCTGCTGACGAGGCCGTGGACACCATCCTGGAGATGGCAGGGTATAAAAAGCAGGGGGCCTGCCGCCGCCTGATCGTCACCGGGTGCCTGGCCCAGCGGTACAAGGATGACCCGGATCTGACCGGCACCCTGCCGGAAGTGGATGCCTTTGTGGGCACCGGTGCCTGTGAACAGATTGCTGATGTGGTTGAAAACAAGGCATCTGTTCCCCTGACCCTGTTTCCGGATCCCGATACACGCGCTTTCCAGAATCTTTCCGTTGACCGGGTCCTGTCCGGTGATCCTTTTGCCTTTATCAAGGTGTCGGAAGGGTGCAACCGGCTTTGCACTTATTGTATTATCCCCAGCCTGCGGGGCAGACAGCGGTCCAGGCCCATGGAAGAGATCTGTGCGGAAGCCCTGTCCCTGGTAAAAAAAGGGGTGAAAGAAATTATTCTGACAGCGGAAAACACCACGGATTACGGCCAGGATCTCAAAGACGGTACTGGTTTCCGTCACGTTCTGGAAAGCCTCTCCTGCCAGGTGGCGGCGGTGAATATGGATGTCTGGATACGGTTTTTATACACCCATCCGAAATCTCTTACCCGGGAGATTGTCCACACGGTGAAACACCACAGCAATATCTGTTCCTATTATGATGTACCCATCCAGCATGCAGACACCACCATGCTCCGGCGCATGGGACGGGCATATACGCAAAAGGACCTGTACGATTTGTTTTCCATGATCAGGGATATTGATCCGGATGCAGCGCTGCGCACCACAGTGATCACCGGGTTTCCCGGGGAAACAGATGCCATGTTCACCACCCTGCTGGATTTTATCCAAAAGGTGAAATTTGACCATCTGGGAGTGTTCACCTATTCTGATGCATCAGACCTTGTTTCCCATGCACTGGAGGACCATGTGCCCCAGGATGTGGCACAATTGCGCCACGACACCCTGATGGCAGCCCAGGAAAAGATATCAGAACAGATCAACCGGAAACATGTGGGCAGGATCTATTTGGTGCTGGTGGAAGAAAATCCTGAACCCGGCCTGTTCATCGGCAGGACCATGTTTCAGGCCCCTGAGGTGGACGGGGTCACCTTTATTTATTCCGAAGGGCTTGCCACAGGCACCTTTGTTCAGGTAAAGATAACAGATGCATTTGCCTATGACATTGCCGGAGAGGTTGTTGCAGCGGGAGAGATTATGAACCGTCCCGCTGCAACCGCATATGAAAATGAGATTGCCGGGAAGCGGGCATGAATAAGGATTTGAAGGCACAGATTGTTGATCTGGTTTCACCGGATCTGGAAAAGGTGGAACAGGCCCTGGAAGAAAATTTATCTCCCCACCTGGACCTGGTGAAACAGATTGCCTCCCATCTTCTGTTCAGCGGGGGCAAGCGGCTGCGGCCCCTTTTGTTTATCCATGCTGCGCGCATGTGCGGATACAAAGGCGCAAATGAGGTTTTATTTTCCATTATTTTTGAATTTCTGCATGCTGCCACCCTTTTGCATGATGATGTGGTGGACGGGGCTGATATGCGCCGGGGCAGGCCGGCGGCCCATACCTGCTGGCCTGCCCCCCAGGTGGTACTGACAGGAGATTTTCTGCTGGCCCGGGCCCTGGATATTGCCGCCGAAACCAAAGAACCCCGGGTGATTTCCGTGATTGCACAGATCACCCAGGCCATGTCCCAGGGGGAAATAGACCAACTGGCCCAAAAAGGCAGAAAAGATCTGACCGAAGGCCAGTACCTGGATATCATTGAACGGAAAACAGCGGTCCTGATCCAGGGGGCCTGCCAGTGCGCAGCCATTCTGGCAAAGGTGTCCAGACAAAAAGAAAATGCGTTAAAATCCTTCGGGTTCCATCTGGGTATGGCATTTCAGATGGCGGATGACCTGCTGGATTATACGGCAACAGCAGAACAGCTGGGAAAAAATCCCGGGGCTGACATGCGGGAAGGAAAACTGACCCTGCCCCTGATTTACAGCCTGGCAAGGGCATGTCCCGAAGACAGAAAGTGGATGGAAAACCTGATGGCAGATCCGGACGTTGATCCAAGCCAGTTTAAAAAACTGCAGGAAAAACTTGTGGCATTGAATGCAATTGCCTATACTCAGGCAGTTGCCCGGGCCCATGTGGACAACGCCAAAAAAAACCTTGAAATCTATGACAGATCATTGTCAAAATCAGTGTTAACATTGATCGCAGACTATGCCGTCTACAGGAAGATATGATCATGAAAGCAAAAAAACAGGCCCTTATATGGGCAGGGATCTGCATAATTACCGTTCTGCCGGCACTGGAGACAGCTTTTGCCGCCCCGAAAACCGGTTTGTTGATAACGGTGACCACGGGAAACCAAAAAATTGTAGATGAAGATATTCCCGGCGCCAGACAGGCGGCTGTATCAGATGCCCTGGAGCGTGCCGTGGTGAATGCTTTTTCACACACCGTATCCCCCAAGGTGTTTGCATCCCATTTGGGATTTTTATATGACCGGCTTCTGGCCGCTGCCCAGGATTATGTGGTTACCTACAGGGTTCTGGGGGCCGTTGACCACCAAAACACCTACCTGGTGGGCGTAGAGTCAAAGATTAATCTGGAGTTGCTGGAACAGACCCTTACCGAAGCTGGAATTCTCAATGTGGGAACAGATATGCCCATGATTTTGTTTCTCATCGCAGAGCAGACCCCAAAAGATCTGCTGCCCAGATACTGGTGGGGAAACAATCCGGAACCGTATAAATCCCATGGGCGGCATTAAATATACCAATTGTGAGCATGGGCTCTCAGTAAAAGCCGGTCGACAGAAAAAAGCCGAAGACGACCATGACCACCATCATCCCCCCCCGGAAAAAGACTACGAAGACATTAAAGGCAAAGGCCGGGATAAACATTCAGGTTCAGTACCGAGTGACTGGCTTACACTTCTGAACAGGAAAATTCA
>JAWOEP010000396.1:0-3379 GCA_046482705.1 Desulfotignum sp. | reverse complement strand
AGTTTTTTCTGGGCCGCTTTCTGGGGGTCGATATTGATAAAGGTCAGCACCACTCCCTCCATTTTATTGCTGTCGATCCCGTGGGGCATAATGCGCATCCGGTACCAGTGGCCGTCTGTGGTCCGGACTTCTTCCTCTTTGGCGGACAACTGCCTGAGCACTGAACCCACCTTGTCTTTTAAACTCCTGATATCCAGGTTGTGGGAGATGTGATCAAGGGGCCGTCCCACATCTTTTTCAATGAGATTGATCAGCCGGGATGCTTCCTGGGTAAACCGTCTGATCTTAAGGTCATTGTCCAGAATCAATATGGCGCTGCCGGTGCTGTTGAGCACATCGGTGATCCGGCTGTAGGCCTCCTGGACCTCGGTAACCTTCTGGTGGAGTTCGCTGTTAACCGTGGAAAGCTCCTCGTTCAGGGATTCGAGTTCCTCCCTGGACGATTCCAGTTCCTCGTTGGTGCTCTGGAGTTCCTCGTTGGAAGAATACATCTCTTCGTTGGCTGACTTGAGCTCTTCGTTGGCGGTCTCCAGTTCCTCCTGGGTGGTCCGGTAATCTTCTTTCAGATCTGCCAGTTCTCGTTCCAGGGCTGCGATCCGCTGGGCCGCCTCATTTTTTGGAACCTCTTTTGCGCCTTTCTCCCTGCTTTCAAAATCAAAATAAGATGCCGGCAGTTCGGTGAAAAGCACCATATAGTGATTTTTCATGGCAGGTTCATTAAAGGGCTGCACCGTCAGATCGATATGTACGTGGCTGCCGTTTGTTTTTACCCGGACTCCGGATTCGACCGCTTTTTCATTTTTGTCCACAGCCCTGCGCAGGGCTGTGGACAAGGCGTGCCGCAGTCCCTCCCGGGCCATTTCAGTGATTCGGAGATTTGGTTTTCCCTGGGCATGCTCCAGAAATTTTCCGGTACGTCCGTGAAAATAAAGGATGTCGCCATAGGCACTGACGACCACACAGGCCGGGGTATGGTTTTTTAAAAGTTTTTTTTCCATGACCCGGGCAATGTCCTGATCATCTGTATCTTTATCTTGGTTGGTTGGACTTTTCCGGGGTGTGGTCTGGGACGCGCGCTTTCCACCGGCGGGAAAGGATATGGGATGCGAAAGCGGGCTTCTCCGGTCCCGTTTTTTATAAATGCCTAGGCGTTTCTGGACAGGTGTGAAAAGATTTTCAAACCGGCCGGGGTGTTCAGAGGTGCCTAGAAAAAGGATGCCGCCGGGCTTTAAATTGTAATGAAACAAGGGAATGAGTTTGTTCTGGGCCGCCGGTTCAAGATAAATGAGAAGATTGCGGCAGACCAGCATTTCCAGATGCATGAACGGCGGGTCGCGAAGGACGTTCTGTTCGGCAAAAACGATCAGTTCCCGGATGTTCTTTTTAATCCGGTAGTAGTTTTCCTCCTCGGTAAAAAAGGTATCAAGCCGGGCTTTGCTGACATCTGTGGCAATATTTTTGGGGTAAACGCCCTGACGGGCTTTGTTGATAGCCTCTGCATCGATATCTGTTGCAAAAATCTGCAAGGAGCGTTTGATGTTAAGTTTTTTCATTGTTTCCAGGATAATGATGGCAACAGAGTATGCCTCTTCCCCGGTGGAACACCCTGCCACCCAGACCCTGAAGTTTTCGTTGTTTTCCCCCTGGGAAAGAAGTTTTGGAAGCACGTCATTTTCCACAAAGTCAAAGACTTCCGGGTCCCGGAAAAAATTGGTTACCCCGATGAGCAGATCCTGAAACAGCATGCGGCTTTCATCCGGGTTCTTTTGAAGAAAGGCAAGATATGCTTCGATGGAACGGCAGTGCGTGACACTCATGCGTCTTTCGATTCGTCTTATCACTGTGCTCTTTTTGTACTGAGAAAAATCATGGTCAGTACGGTCCGCAAGGAAGCTTAGGATCTCAGACAGGTATTCAGGCGGTTCTCCGTTTTTCTGGATCTCGGTTTTCAGCGCAGCCGGGTGCTGGAAGTAGGCGATCAGCTGATCAGCCATTTCCGGGGGTGTCAGGACATAATCGACCATGCCGGTATCGATGGCACTTTCCGGCATTCCCGCATGCCGGGCTGATTTCGGGGCCTGGGCCACAGCTACCCCGGCATTTTCCTTTATCAACCGCAACCCGCCGGTACCGTCGGTGCCGGTGCCCGATAGAATAATACAGCCTGTTCTATCACCCCTTTCCTCGGCAAGAGATCTTAAAAAAATATCAACCGGCATATGCACATGGGACCGCCGGGACCGCTCCTGTAACCTGAGCATGCCATTTTCTATAATGGCATCCTGGGCCGAAGGGGGGATATAGACTGTATCGGGTTCAATTGTCATTGCATCTTCTATCAGAACGACTTTAGCAGGGGATTTGCGCCTGAGCAGTTCCGGAATGCGGGTGGGGTGATCCGGATGGGTATGGGTGATAATGACAAAGGCCATGCCGCTTTTTTCCGGAAGCCCGGATATAAACTGCTCCAGGGCTTCAAGCCCGCCGGCGGACGCGCCCACCCCCACCACCGGGAACTGCTTTTGCCCGGAAGGTGCTTCAGACCGGTCTGTGTGTTGATTCTGATCTGCCGGCTGCCTGTTCTTGTTTTTGGTTTTTTCTTTGTCTTTTTTTGCCATAACCTCTACCAGATGACGGATGGTGGTGTAATTAATGATCGGTTTCCTGAATGATCTGTTTTTTACGGGTGAAAATCATTCTAAAACAGTATTCTGGAAAAGAAAATGTATTTTGTCAAGAAACCGGAAAATCAAGAACCCTGTATCTGACCGCCTGTTCATGTCCAAGGCTGCCCGGACCGTGCAATCACACCATATCCTGGTTTGGGTCACAATGTAAATGAGGTGAATCCTTTATTTTTGCCTGAAAAATGGTGTATCTTCCTTTATATCAAAAACCACAAGCCCAGAAAAAAAAGCAGGGCAATGGTCAAATCAAAAACATGCGGCCCCTTAACAGCATAGAATAGATCATCGATTTTCGAAAAAATCCTGAGCCATCCGGGAATGTACTGGTCTATCACCGCCACCCGCGGGTCAATGGCTTTGGCGGCTCTCCTGCCGCTTTCCACGGCGCCCTCGATGCTCCAAACATGGGCCTGGGTCTGGAATGGGAACCGGCGAGAAACAGGTTGGCAAGTGGTGTGGTCTGGGGCGGCATATAGTGCTGGGTGGTGGTACTGTTCACCCATTTGGGTTGATAAGGCCTGATTCCCTCAGCAGAAAATTCCCACTCATGCCAGACCTCGATTTCCATCATCGAAAAATCCTGGAGCCCTTTTCCCTGATTCGCTTCCCGGATCATTTCATCAAGCGCGCCGCAGCGCAATATCTGGGCCTTCACCTCCTCCTGGAATTCCTCTTTTGTGCATGCACTGACG
>JAWOEP010000455.1:0-3229 GCA_046482705.1 Desulfotignum sp. | reverse complement strand
GGGTTCCAGGTGCCTTTGAAAGGCAAGAACATCACCCTGCCGGACGGCACACTGGTGGCGGACGGGGCCATGTTCCACCGCAATTTCATAACCGATCCGGTCAACCGCAAATATATCGAACAGGCCGATATCCAGGCATTTATTCCCTGCGGCGGGTTCAAGGATACCATCAACCAGCGCAATATCAAAGCATTCACCAGCCTGTTCAAGGAACTGCGGTTCATTGTGGAAGGGGCCAATGTGTTTTTTGATGATGCTGCCCGGCGGTATATCGCAAAAAACACCGGTATTTTACAGATCAAAGATTCTTCCGCCAACAAGGGGGGGGTGTTTTCTTCGGCTGTGGCTGAAGTGCTCACCGCTTTTCTGTTTGAGGATGATTATGAAAAACGCCTCCTGGAAGATACCGGCACCCGGTGGGCCCTGATCAAAGATATTTTACACCTGGTGCAGACCTATGCCTGCACTGAAACCGGTATGCTTTTGAAAATTCACGAGAAAAATCCTGACACACCGCTGTTTGTGTTATCTGAACAGACCAGTGAGCAGATTTTTGCATTTCAGTCCCGGGTAGCTGACCGGCTGGATGATATTGTGAAAGACCGGGACCTGCTCTGGCAGGTGCTGGCCGCCTATATTCCCGACGTTCTGGTGAAGATTCTGGGCAAAGAAGCAATACTGGGCATTATGAATGCCAAAAAACTGCAGGCATACCGCAATGCCATTGTGACCAAAAAGCTTGCTTCCACAGCGTTTTACCGGTATGGCAGTGACTGGGACGTATATGTGGCCTCTGTTGAAACCGATTTTACCGGTGCCATGAAACAATTGTTCGACACCGGCAACTGAAATTGTGTTATATAAAGATGTGATCTGCATCTGGTAACCACAGGAAACAGGAGAGCAAAATGACCACGATTATGGATATTATCAACGCAAGAGATCCCTTTGAAAAAGAATTTCACCAGGCGGTAACAGAGGTGATTGAATCGGTGAAACCTGTTCTGGACCAGAACCCCGAGTACCGGCATGCCCGGATCATGGAGCGTATGGTGGAACCGGAACGTACCATCCAGTTCCGGGTGCCCTGGATGGATGACCAGGGCAGGGTACAGGTAAACCGGGGATTCCGCATTGAGATGAATTCAGCCATCGGGCCCTATAAAGGGGGATTGCGGTTCCATCCGTCGGTGAATCTGTCCATTCTTAAATTTCTGGCCTTTGAACAGGTGTTTAAAAATGCCCTGACCACGCTGCCCATGGGCGGCGGTAAAGGCGGATCTGATTTTGATCCCAAGGGAAAATCCGACAATGAGGTCATGCGGTTCTGCCAGAGTTTCATGGCCGAGCTTTACCGGCACCTGGGACCGGATACAGATGTACCGGCCGGGGATATCGGTGTGGGGGGCCGGGAAATCGGATACCTGTTCGGCATGTATAAAAAGTTGAAAAATGAATTCACCGGCGTGCTCACAGGAAAGGGCCTCAGCTGGGGCGGCAGCCTTATCCGGCCTGAGGCCACAGGATACGGCGCTGTTTTTTTTGCCGATGAAATGCTGGCCACCAAAAACCAGACCCTTGCAGACAAAATCTGTCTGGTGTCAGGATCCGGAAACGTGGCCCAGTATACCACGGAAAAAATAATTGATCTGGGCGGCAAGGTGGTTACCCTGTCAGATTCTTCAGGATATATCTATGATGAAAAAGGCATTGACAAAGGAAAACTGCAATATGTGATGTACCTGAAAAATGTAAAGCGGGATCGGATAAAAGCATATGCAGAAAAATATCCCGAAGCGGTATATACGGCACTGGATCCTGGATCCGATCACAACCCCTTGTGGGACCATAAGGCAGACTGTGCGTTTCCGTCAGCCACCCAGAATGAAATAAACAAAAAAGATGCCCAGAATCTGGTGAAAAACGGGGTTCAGGTGGTGAGTGAAGGGGCCAATATGCCCACCACCCCGGACGGGGTCGATATTTTCCTGGACAGCAAAATCCTCTTTGCACCGGGAAAGGCTGCCAACGCAGGGGGCGTGGCTGTTTCCGGTCTGGAGATGTCCCAGAATGCCATGCGCATCAAATGGTCCAGGCAGGAAGTGGAGGCCCGGCTCAAAGGCATCATGCAGCGCATCCACGCAGACTGCCTGACCGCTTCTGAAGAATACGGCACACCGGCCAATTATGTAAATGGTGCCAATATCGCCGGATTTGTCAAAGTGGCGGATGCCATGATGGACCAGGGGCTTGTGTGATCAAAAATCGGTGATGTCCGGTGCGATGACAGCTGTTTCATTGGGCCGGATCGGCCGCCAGGATATGGTATACAAAGGGGTGCCCGACAGTTTCCGGTCAGGGTTCAGATGGGCCACCATGATGGGATCGTCCATTTTTACCCACATCACCTTTTCCATGTCAAGCCTGTATTCTCTGCTGATTTTTTCTGCAAAGTTGTGGATATAGTTTTCCAGAGAGGTGTTCATGACCGCATTGGTTTTTGCGGATTTGAACACCACGGCAATGGGAAACAGGTATTGGACACGGGTGGTTTCATCGCCTAATTTTAGAATTCTCACCCGGTAGCAGCCAGGCCACCAGGAAACAGGTTTTTTGCCTGAATGGCTTTTTCCGTCCCATTCATAGGTGAAGTCATGCAGAATCATGGCATCTCCTTTCTTTTTCAGGCCAAAATGCTGCGGCAGGCATGGGCAAAATCTTCCGGATACACACCGCTGATCCACCGCAGCTGGGCCTCGGAAAATGTAGCCGGGGCATAGGGGAGCCTGGGGATAAAACAATACAGCAGATGCTGTCCAATGGGTTTTTCATCAAACCGGCCGGAAAATTCAATGCCTGTGACCATGTCAGCTCCCAGTTTTTCCAGAACCTGCACCGCTTTCAACATGGCCAGGTCCAGGGCCTTTCTGGTGGGGGTGTCTGCTGCCAGCACATGGGGAGTGCACTTTTTGGTCACAAGCTGCATTTCCCATTCACTGACCTGGGCCTTGGGGACAAAGAGCAGGATATGGTCATCTTCATGGATGATGAGTGAATTTTCCCCCTTGCTGCTGCCGTCGGTGCGGCAATTTTTTCGTATGGCATCAAAATAAGCATCTAATCGTGGTAGTCACTTTTATCTCGCAATGTATTGGGCTCGCGCTTTAGCTAAGCAATCCAAAGACAAGGAACTTGCTGAGCTATTCGGTGCAGTAGCCAAAAAACTGGA
>JAWOEP010000438.1:0-3995 GCA_046482705.1 Desulfotignum sp. | reverse complement strand
GACACTGTTGAGCGGGTCGAGATTATCCGCGACCTGCGCCTGGGAAAATTTGATGTCCTGGTAGGGATCAACTTGCGTCGGAGAAAATATTTTTGGGGACAGATAGGTGCCGGCCACCCGCTTGCTGATTTCACCAATGGTGGGATAGGGATGGTGGGCACCGGCAATGGTGGACAATTTCACGTTGCCGTTGAAGGCTGCCACCCATTCACTGATCAGGTTTCCGGCGCCAGGCCCCAGGATCTGAACCCCGATGGGTTTTTCCTTTTCATCCAGCAGCAGTTTGATTTTGCCTTCTGGCTCCTTTTCTGCCAGGGCCCGGTCATTGTCTTTAAAGTATTCGGTAATCACCCGGCATTGTATACCGGCTTTTTCTGCAGCGGTTTCATTCATGCCGATGCTGGCCAGTTCCGGATCGGTATAGGTCACCCATGGCAGCCAGGTGTAATTGACCTTTCTGGGAAGGTGGAACACCGCATTGCTGATCACAATACCCCCTTCATATCCTGCTGCATGGGTGAACTGAAATCCGCCGTTCACATCCCCTGCTGCATAGATGTGCTTATGGCTGGTGCGCAGCCGGCTGTCCACCTGGATACCGGACCGCTCCACTGCGATGCCGATACCGGACAGGCCCAGCCCTTTTGTATTGGGGGATCTGCCCATGCCCACCAGAATGGCATCTGCTGTTACCTGGTGTGTGTCACCGGCGCTGTCCTTGACCGCCACCTGCCGGCCGTCCGGCAGATCCGCTACCTGCTCTATGGATGCGTCCAGGACAAACCGCACTCCTTCCACCGCCAGCACCTGCATCACACCGTCTGCCATGTCTTTGTCCTCTTTTCCCAGAATCCTGGGGTTCCGGTCAATAACTGTCACCTTTGTGCCGAACCGGTTGAAGGCCTGGGCCATCTCAATACCGATGGGGCCGGCACCCAGAATGATCATGGACCCGGGCAAAGCGTCCATGTAGAAAATTTCTTTGTTTGTCAGATGCGGGGTGTCAGCCAGGCCGGGAATAGGGGGCACCACCGGAGAAGAGCCGGTGGCAATGACCCATTTGGCTGCGGAAATGGTTTTGCCGTTCAATGTCACCGCATGTTCATCCACAAACCGGGGCTGCCCGAACACCACTTTGGCCCCCAGGCTGCAGAACCGTTCTTCTGAATCATGTTTCTGGATGGTATCCACCACCGACCTGATGCGGTCTGCCACCTGCCTGAAATCCACCGGCGGCAGCTCCACCTGCGGCAGCCCGAAAGCCTTTGCATGTTTCATCTGATGGTACACATGGGCAGATTTGATAAGGGTTTTGCTGGGCACACACCCGTAATGGAGGCAGTCTCCTCCCAGTTTGTCCTCCTGTTCGATCAATATGGTTTTCGCCCCCAGCTGTGCCGCACCTGAAGCAGTTGTCAGACCGGCTGCACCCCCGCCGATGATCCCGATGTCGTAGTCATAATTATCCATGGATCTTTCCTTTTTTCTTTTTGATTAAAGATACTGCTTTTTTGGCCAGAAGGGGAAAAATCCCCAGCAGCACAAATGACAAAAGCAGGTCCGGGGATAAAATTCCCTGTAAAGAATCTATCTGCCCCAGTTGTGTGCCGGCGTTCACATATACAAGGGTCCCCGGCAGCATACCGATCTGGCTGACCAGGTAAAATCGGATGGTTTTTATAGGGGTCAGACCCATCACCAGATTGATGATGAAAAAGGGAAACACCGGCACCAGCCGCAGGGTGAACAGATAAAACGCACCTTCTGTTTCAATGCCTTTGTTGATGGCCCGCAGCTTGTCTTTGAACCGGGCCTGGACCCAGTCCTTCAGCAGAAACCGGGAAACAAGAAAAGCCAGGGTAGCGCCGATGGTGCTGGCAAAAGATACCACCACCGTGCCAGTCAAAAGACCAAAAAGCGCTCCGCCTGCCAGGGTCATGACAGCAGCCCCGGGCAGAGAAAGGGCTGTAACAATAATATAAATGACCATGTAAATACCAATGGTTGCCGCCGTGTTTTCCCGGTAAAAGGTAATCAGCATCTCCTGTTGGGACTTGATATATTCCAGGGATAAAAACCGGTTCAGATCCAATACAAAAAAAAGCACAACCAGCGCGATAATTGCTCCCACCACCATCCATCTGGAAACGTTTGTTTTCATCTGTAACACTCCTTTTCCAGGACATTTCAACCTGCTTTGCCTGTTTTGTCGCACCAGATGGCAATGCCTTACACAAAATACATGCACTGGCTGGCATCACCCATCCATCTGTAACAGATTTTTCTTCAGTTTTCCTTTGTAAAAAGCACAGGCATGGGTTTCCAGGGCTATCATGGTCTGGGTGCCGAAAAATTCCGTAAGGCTGTACTGGCACAAAAACAGGTTGCCCGGACCCAGGCGGGTGTTGGTACTTTCTTCAAGTGTCCTGAGATTTTCTTCAGACCAATTTTTTTGTGCGGTCCAGGACATGTCACCGATGAGCCGGAACCTGCCCCGGGCCGATGCAGCTGCATTGGAGATAAATCCCGCCATCTCCAGAGGGGTCTGCTTGCCGCTGCCGTGGATCAGACGGTTTTCACGGATCAGTTCTGCCACATCCAGGCCCTCCTGTTCCATGGCAGAAAGCAGCTGTTCTCTGCGATGCTGCGGGGATATTACCATAACGGTTTCTTTGCTTTCGATTCCCTGGCGCAAAAACAATGCCTGGACCCCCATTGCCTCGGATAGATCCCCATACAGGTGGACCATATGGGTGCCGTCCGGCACATCCAGGCCGCCAAATCCCAAGGCCACATGATGGGCAGGGATGCCAAAGGCCTTTTTCTCTGTCCGGGAGGGGGTGCTGCCTTCAATAAACTGCTGGATGTCAGAGGGACGAAACCTTCTTTCCTGCTTTTTCCCAATGCGAAAACAGGCCAGCAGGCCGGCGTTGGTCCACCTGCGCACCGTCATTTGAGACACATTGAGCAGTTCAGCCGCCTGCCTGACATTCAACAATTTTTCCATACCTGCTCCTTGTTACCGTTCACCGCCTGTTCACCCTGCACCATCCGTGTCATGCCTGGCCCAGAGGGACCAGCAGCATGTCCCCGGTCATCTTCAGGCCTTTGTCATCTGAAGCGCTGCATTTTTCCTTCACCGCCTTGAGTACGGCACCGGCAGCTGTCTTCTGCCAGAACCAGCGGGTGAAGGCGGCATCATCCGGTAATACCATGTCCGGCCGGAACATAACAGATTCAAAATATATCGATTTAAGATCCTGGGCTGCAAACCGCAAAGCAGAAGCAGGAGAAGACATGTTTTCTTCCAGGGTCAGGGGATTGCCGGACAAAAAATCGGTGAACATCTGCAATGCCCCTTCCGGTGGAAAATAGATCACTGCTGAATACCCCCGTTTTTCAAGGCCGATATCATACCAGGAGCGAAATTCCGCCATCTCCTGCCGGAAGGCGGCCAGCAGTTTTTCCATTTCGGTTTCATGGGTCACAGGACCGGCAAAACTGACCGGGCAGGCCGGCAGGTCCAGAGAATCCTGGTCAGTGTCTGTTTTTTTGGGAACATCATGGGGAAAATCTGCCATTACCGGCCCTTTTTGCGCTTTCAGAAGCGTCAGTGCCGCCTGGACCACCTGCCGCTGAAAGTCGGGGTCACCAGGCAGCCCCAGGGGACGGCCCAGGGCAAAGGGTACCCACAGGGCTCTGGGGGGCTGGATTTTCCGGGTATGTTCTTTGATCAGGCTGATCTGTGTGGTGGGGATGCCCCTGGTTTCCAGATAATGTGCCAGCGCGCCCACGGCGCGGGTACAGAAAGGTCAGACCGGCACCAGCAGTGCCGCATCCACCTGATCCCCTGTGAGCAGTCCGGCAAGCTTTTCTGCCGCAGTTTCCATGACTGCCGGATCTGCAGCACCCATGAAGGAATAATGAAATTCTGCTACAGAACCGATAGTACTGTCAAACGCCAGTTCACGGATTCGGTCCAGGGGAAACACCAC
>JAWOEP010000387.1:0-6439 GCA_046482705.1 Desulfotignum sp. | reverse complement strand
ACATACAATGAAAAAAAACTTGGCATGGCAATGTCGCATAAATTTTTTTGCCGGCAAAATTTTTGCTGCTGTTTCTTTGTTTTTTCCCTCGGGTTGAATACCATTTCTCCTTTGAATTCCCCTGCCATTCATGTTAAGTATATGTACGAGTTACCCTGGGTTTTTTCAAGACAAATTCAATTTATGCAACGTCCGGGGCGGCAATACCATGACAAATTTAGAAAAGACATAAACGCAGGCAGGTTTTTCAGAGGTGGATATGTCCGAAAGCGTCAAGCAGATTCTGGATCGGTTCCAACCGAATTCATACATGGGCAGATACGGTAAAGTGTATACAGATACCAGTGATTTCATGCGTATCACCGGCGGAGATGTGATTGTGCTTGACCAGCAGCATTATCTGGTTTTGCGCGATGAAGTGGAAAGAAGTTACGGTATTGAGGATCCCAAGTACTGGGTCAAGCGCTGCAGGCATCTTGAATCAGGAGAACGCCGGCTGCTCAAGCTTGTTTTTCATGAAAAATTCACCCTCCAGATGGGTGAACTGAAAATTCTGTGTTACCGAAGCCCCCGGAAGGAGGCCCGTATTCTCGACCTTGTGCGCAAAGATTCCCGGTTCATGCAGGGATTTTCCGCAGAAGATGAAAAGGGCAATAATATTCGTGTGCTGGATATTATAAAAGGCAAACGGCTGGACAACTGGATATATGAACTGGATCTGGATCACAAAACCTATTTTCAGACGTATCTGCCCGAAATTTTAAAAAAATTCATTGTCGCATGCCAGGCAATCCAATATTTACATGCCAAAGGAGAAAAACACGGAGATATCAGGCGGGATCACCTCTGGGTGGAACACGGCAGCGGTGATTATGTGTGGATAGATTTTGACTATACATTCGATTTTCATGAAAACCCCTTTGGCCTGGACATTTTCGGCCTTGGCGGACTGCTTTTATACATTGTTGGCAAGGGGTTTTATTCTCCCAAAGAAATAAAGCAGATGTGTGGCAACGACAGGGATGCACCCGATATAAAACAAGAAGATTTTCTGCTGGTATTCAAAAACAGGCTGGCCAATCTGCATAAAATTTTTCCCTATATTCCCGAGGAGTTGAACCGGGTACTCATGCACTTTTCATCCGGCACCAGGGTCTATTATGAATCTTTGGATGAGTTTATCGACGACCTGCGTCCCTGTCTGAAACAGTTAGGTTGACGTATCTGCTGAAATGTTGTTTTAGCCGGGTGCGTAAGGACTATGCAACACAATAATTTTTTGTGGAGGTAAATATGGATGCAAATAAAATTCTCATCGCTGTGGATGGGTCTGAAAATTCCAGGCGCTCTATAGATTATGTGTCTGATATTCTCAGGGGCTGCGGCCAGTACACCATCAAGCTGCTATCAATAGAGCATCTGCCGGACCGTGACTTTTTTGCCGATGATGCTGCCTGGAAAAAAGCCTGTGCCGAAAAACGGGAAGAGCTTCTGTCCTTTCTGTCTGATGGAAAGAAAATGCTCGCAGAACAGGGTATTTCAGAAAACATGATACACACAGACTATATTGAAAACTGCCATTCTCCTCTGCCGGGAGAACCCGGATATTGCAGCCGGGGAACGAGTATAGCGCTGGATATCCTGCACAAGGCAAAAGAAGAGGATTTCGGTACTGTGGTTATCGGCCGCAGAGGGGTTTCCAAAGCCGAGGAATTCATGTTTGGCAGTGTATCCAACAGAATTATCCATTCAGGCAGCGACTGCACCATCTGGGTGGTGCAGTAACTGCAGATGGCTTACACATGACATATTTTCTAGGCCAGCCGTGTGCCGTCAGGGACCTTGCCGTCGGGGACAGCCAGCACAACAGCCCCGTCTTCTCTGTGAAATCCGGTGACCAGGCACTCTGACAGGAACGGGCCGATCTGTTTGGGAGAAAAATTGACCACAGCCACCACCTGTTTTCCCAGCAGTGAGCTGATATCGTAGAGGTCAGTGATCTGTGCACTGGATTTTCTGATGCCCAGTTCATCTCCAAAATCTACCTGCAGCTTGAACGCGGGTTTTCTGGCTTCAGGAAACGCTTCCACCGCAATGATGGTGCCCACCCGGATGTCAACTTTTTGAAAATCGTTCCATTCAATGGGATACATGCGTATCTCCTTTTCTAAGGTTACGGCCGTTACAGGTGAAAATTCATCCCATGCCATCTTGCGCCGGTGGGCAGGCTAAACCCCGGCCGGGCCGGATGAGGCAGGTTCGGGGCCTTTTTCTTCTTCCGCGGCCGCCGCCGCCGCTGCTGCTGCTTCTTCTTCGGTTTCCAGGCGGGGATCCATATGCATGGCCACCGCAGAAGTGCTTTCCATGATAACAAAATCCACCTGTTCTTCCACCGGCACAATGCGCACAGATTCTTTGCGGCGCAGCAGCAGGGTCACAACAGCATACAGGCCGCTGATGGTGATCATATAAAAATACAGACCATAGGGGGTTCTGGACAGGGTCATGACCGAAGAAGACAGAACAGGACCGAACATTGCGCCGATGCCGTAGCACAGCAGCAATACGGAACTGACCTTGACCACGTCCTGGGCGTCGAATATATCATGGGTCCTGGCCACTGCCACAGGATAAATGGCAAAAAACACCCCGCCGAACAGGGCGGTGGCCCCCAGAAGCATGGCCAGAGAATACCGGGATGACAACAGGATCACCATGGAAATCACCGCCAGGATAATGCCCAGGCCGGGCAGCACCAGGGACCGGTCAAGCCGGTCCGACATCAGGCCCACCGGCCACTGGAGCACCAGTCCGCCAAAGACCGTCAGGGTCATGAACCAGGAGACCTGGGCCACGGTTAAATGGATCTGGTGGGCAAATACCGGGCCCATGGCATAAAAGGCGCTGTGGAGGATGCCGGAAACAAAACAGCCCAGGATCCCGATAGGGGCTTTTTTAAATATGGTTCTCATGGCAATCTGCTCTGTTTTTGGCAGTTTCGGACGGATGGTATGGGTCACAGCCACCGGAATGGTGCTCAAAACCACAAACATCCCTGCCACCAGAAACAGGGTCTGGCTGTGAACATCACCGATGTTCAGCAATTGCTGCCCTATCGTGCTGCCCATATAGGTCACAATCATGTAAATGGAAAAAATTCTCCCTCTGATTTTTGGATCAGCACATTCATTGAGCCAGCTTTCGATGACCATGAACAGCCCCATATTGGATATGCCGGCGGCAAACCGCAGCCCGGCCCACAGAAGAGGAGACGTATAAAATCCATGAATCATCACCACCGCAGTGGTAACAGCGGCAAAAACGGAGAACGCCCGGATATGGCCCACACTGCGGATGATTTTTTTGCACCAGGCGGTGCCGGCCACCAGCCCTGCAAAATAGGCACTCAGCACCATACCGGTAACCTGGGTGGAAACCCCTTCAATGGAAAGCCTGAACCCCAGGTAAGTATTGAGCAGCCCCAGCCCCATCATCAGCAGGGTTACTGCAGAATACAGGGCAATAAACGGTCTTATGTTGGCAACCATCGCCATTGGCTCCTTGTGGATGACAGATGTTCTAAAAAAATCAGGGAATATAGAGTAAATCATATCATACGTCAATCATTTATTTTGGTACCTGAAACCGGAAATATCCAGGTTCAGGCGCTTGATGATTTTCTGGATGGAGACCCGCTCCAAGCCCCTGATGCAGGGGGTTTTTGAAATGTTTCCAGGGGTGCCATATTAATGAAACGGTCTGTATTTCTACACAGTCCTGTGTTGTCTGACAAGCCGGTCCCGATTTTCCTTTAATTTTGTTGATAATCCGATTTTATAGATATGCGGGTTTTCAAATCTTTTGAATTCTTCGGGCAGTCTATGTAGCTGGTTTCGGCTGAAAGTTGCCATCTCATCCAGTTTGCCGGGCGTGGTGAGGCGCTGTCCGTTTTCAATAATTTTTTCCAAAAGCGGTTCTTTTACAAATCCATTCAGGGAAAGGGATTTGTGTGGATCCGTGGGGTGATGCATGGTGTCAAACCCTGTTTCATCTGCACCGGCAACTGCTTCTCCCCCATAGAATGAACCATCGGGACACAGGAGCCTGTAAACCTGTTTTTTGTCTGGAAGATTAATTTTTTCTATACTTTCAGATAGTTTGAGGCGTGGCTCATCCTTTACACGGGCAAGTTTGTAGACCCCGTCAAGAGCTGCATCCGGATGGCCTGTTACCAGGTTGGTGCCTACCCCGAATAAATCAATAGGGGCCTTCTGGCTCAGCAGGCTTTTGATCACGTTTTCATCCAGTTGATTGGAAGCGGCAATCTTGACATAATGTAATCCCGCAGTATCGAGCATTTTACGGGACTCTCTGGCCAGCCAGGCAAGATCTCCACTGTCCAGCCGGATGCCTTTCAGCCGATTCCCGTTTTTCTCCATCTCTTTGCCAACTTTTACAGCATTCGGAACACCGCTTTTCAGTGTGTTGTAAGTATCAACAAGCAGTACGCAGTCATGGGGCCGCACTTTCGCAAAGTCCCTGAATGCGGATATTTCATTATCATATCTTTGAACGAACGAATGGGCCATGGTACCTGAGACGGGTATGCCGTAATCTCGGCCTGCGCGTACATTGCTGGTGGCATCAAATCCCCCTATAAAGGCTGCCCTTGCAGCGGAGTATCCGCCGGTTCCCGGTGCCCGCCGCAACCCGAAATCCACCAGCTTGCGGTCTCCGGCGGCAAGCCGCATGCGGCTTGCTTTGGTGGCAACCAGCGACTGATAGTTGAGTATATTGAGAATCAGGGTTTCAAGCAGCTGGGTTTCTATGATCGGGGCCTCCACGCTCAACACCGGGCGGTTGGGAAAAATCAGATCACCCTCCCTGGAAGCATATATATTGCCCTGAAAATGAAAGCTTTTCAGATAATCCAGAAAGGCCTGGTCCATTCCCTGGGTCTGCAGAAATTTCAGATCTTTTTCATCAAAATGAAAGGTTTCAATGGTTTTAATCAAATCTTCAAGACCGGCAAATACAGCATATCCGCCTTCAAAGGGCAATTTTCTGAAAAAATAATCAAATATGGCTGTCTCATCCTGTAAGCCTTTGTGGAAATAGACCTGAGACATGGTGATTTGATAAAGGTCCGTGTATGTTGCAGTGTAATCAAACATGAAAAATCTCCTTATCTTCCCAGCAGGTCACAAACCCCCACTGCCAGCGCATAAATAGTATCTGATGCCAGGTGGCGGTCAATGGTTTTGTCAAACAGCAGTTTTACCTCGGTGGGAAATTCATCATCTCCCTGCCAGTACAGTACCGCCACCGGTATCCGGGGGGTGATGGAAAATACAAAGGCGGCGTCCGCCAGATCCAGCACCTTGCCCCCATATTGTTCACACCGGTTTTTGAACCCTTTGACATCTGCGTCAAACCGGGAGGCAATCATCTGAGCCGGAATCGCATGGGGCCCTCTGAAAAAGGTGGCACCGCCTGGGATATCTTTTTCGGAAATCCACTGACTGGCCGGCCCGATCTCCCGGGCACCCAGCAGATAATGCACCGCAAAAAGAGCAAAATAGGGATGCAGGGGTTCATGATCCGGATCCATGCAGAAGATTTTTGCTTTTTCAGGATCAACCGCATACTGGTTTCCCCATACTGTTATTCTATAGGTTCCGGTCGCTCCATCATATGCACACAATGCCCGGCGGCACACATCTGCCGGGTTCTGTTCACCCAACCGCACAAAAAAAATTTCATCCACCAGCTCTGTCATCTGTTTATCCCTGTAGGCTTGGATGCCCTCCCAAAAAAAGTGGCTTCACTAGTCAACGTTGTTCGCATTTCTCTTCTCTCAATATAGATAGTAATAATACATATCAACATGCATTAGAAACCGCAATTTTGCAAGAAATTTTGAGAAAGTTTAGGTTCCAGGTTAATGTGGAACCACTATTTCTCAGAGGTCCTGAGCCCCTGCTTTATGCCCGGCCCCATTTGACAAACCTGCAAAAATACATAATAATTTCATTTTTTTTTACATCAGGGTGGGGGTGTATTTGACAACCCTGATGGCAGATAATGACTATTGATAAACAGGACAGACATTTAGTGGAATCCATGGAAATTGATGCGGATCAGGACACGGTGACCGCCATACGGCAATGCATACCCTTGCTGGCGCAAATTGTCGAGCGGTCGGAACTTCTGGCAAAATTATCAGAGAATGACCGGGTTGCCCTGCTTTCTGCCGCAGGGAAAATTGCCCGGCCCGGTTCGGAAGAGATACGAAAACGGAAAAAAGATAAAAAACAGCGTAAGCGCAGGGCCATTGTTGAAAAAGAAAAGCGCCTGAGGGCTGCCACCGGTATCCGGAAGACCAGAAAAGCCCCGGTGTTTACCGCGCCTTTGAAAATTTCAGGTCCTGTTTCAGTGA
>JAWOEP010000363.1:0-3083 GCA_046482705.1 Desulfotignum sp. | reverse complement strand
CGCATCTGCTGCTTTGCGATTTCATGATTTTCATGGGATTCCAGGCCCGGATAATGCACCTGGTCCACGGCTGGATGATCTGCCAGAAACCGGGCGATTTCCAGGGCGCTTTTGTTCTGCTGGGCAACTCTCAGGTGCAGGGTTTTCATGCCCCGCAGCAGCAGGTAGGCTGCCATGGGGTGGAGGGTGGCACCGTTGATTTCCCGGAAATGGTAAATCTGCTTTATGAGGTCTTTGTCTCCGCAGATCACCCCGCCCAGGGCATCGGCATGGCCCCCCAGAAATTTGGTGGCACTGTGGAGCACCAGATCCGCCCCGTACTGCAGCGGATTCTGGTTGATGGGGGTGGCAAAGGTGTTGTCCACGATCACAATGGCCCCGGCTTTTCTGGCCGCCGTGATCAGCCGTTCCAGATCCACCACCTTGATGGTGGGATTGGTGGGGGTTTCCAGGTACAAAAGTTTGCATCCCTTTGCCACTTCCGCTTCAATGGCCTCATGGTCAGTGGTGTTGCACAATGTCACATCCACTTTGAACCGGGGCAGAAATTCGATAAACAACTTGTTGGTTCCGCCATAGGTGTCTTTTACAGACACCACCCGGTCGCCGGGAGCCAGCAGGCCGAACAGGGCGCTGCTGATGATGCCCATGCCGGTGGCAGCGCTGGTGGCGGCCTCACCCCCTTCCATCTGCCGCACTTTTTCTTCAAATGCGTGTACCGTGGGGTTGGTGTTTCTGCCGTAGATATGGCCTGGTTTTTCCCCCTGTGCCACCTGGATCCATTCATCCAGGTCTTTGTATCCAAAAGACACACTGTGAACCACCGGCACCTGGGTGGCACCCTGCATCAAAGATTGCGCTTCCCCGCCCCAGACCGCCAGCGTGCCGGGGTGTATTGCATTGTCCATGGTTTCTCCTGTCCATATTTTGATTATGTTGTGTAAAATTAAATGGGCTGTATACAGAATTTCCAGCCATAAGTCCAGACAATCCGGCACAAACCCGGGGCCATTGCGTGTAACCATATTCAGCTGCCTGATACCCGTCCCCTGGTGGTGCACGCTACTATGGCAAATATCCAGGGTGGGAAAACGGCCATTGAATGGTGAACCGGTCAATGGTATAGTACCTGCCTGTTATACATCTTTACATTTAAAAACTGTCTTTTTTATCTGTATGACATAAGGAGGCATGACAGCTGCATGGGGGGAAAAACAGGCGATCTGGTGGTGCTGGCGGGAAAAACCGCTTATGAACATATACGAAAGAACGGGCTGTCCCCGGATGATATCCAGCTGGTTCTGGGGGCATCGGGCGCAGCCAAATGGCTGGTGCTTCACGGTCTGGACAGCGCCATATTCTCCCACTGGTTCAAAGACCGCAAAGATCCGCTGCCGGTTCTGGGCACCTCCATCGGTGCCTGGAAATTTGCCGCAGCTGCCCGAAAAAATCCTGCCCTGGCCTTTGATGCTTTAAAACATGCCTATATCCATCAGTATTACCAGGGCCGGGTATCCCCTGCCCAGGTCACCCGGGAATCTGAGCGCATCATGAAAGCGTTTCTTGACCAGACCCGGGTGGATGACATCCTGGGCCATCCGTTTATCCGCATCGCCTTTGAAGCGGTAAGGTGCCGGTATATGCTGGCTTCCAGACACCGGCCGGTCCAGTTGCTGGGCATTCTGGCCGGTGCCGCGGTGAACCGGGTATCCCGGAATCTGCAGCAGCTGTATCTGGAACGGTTTGTGTTTCACCACCCCCAATTTGACACCCGGGCTGTGGATTTTTCAGATTTTCCCACCCGGTTTGTACCCCTTGGCAAGCATAATTTTCAGCCGGCCCTGACCGCATCCGGTGCGATTCCCTATATCATGGAAGGGGTGTCTGATATTGCCGGCGCCCCTTCAGGCATGTACAGAGACGGCGGTATACTGGATTATCATCCCTCTTTTGATTTGTCTTCCGGCCGGAAAGGATTGGTTCTCTATCCCCATTTTTATCCCTATATTATTCCGGGGTGGTTTGATAAAAAAAATGTCAACCGGCGGGTAAACGGAGCCGCTGCCGACCGGATCATCCTTGTGGCACCGTCTGAAAAATTTGTATCCCGCCTTCCCTTTGGCCGGATCCCGGACAGAAAAGATTTTACCCGTTTTATGGGGCAGGATGAGGTGCGGGTAAACGCCTGGGAAAAGGCGGCTGACATGGGCCGGGTTCTGGGGGATGCATTTCTTGAAGCCACCCAAACCGGCCGTATTCAGGATCTGGTCCGTCCCCTGCCGTAAGTGCCTGTTCAGCTACTTGACATTGCTGCCAGGATAGCCTGGCAGGCCATGTCCGCACCGCCGTATCCGGCAGTGACATAGGCCAACGCTTTTTGCCGGCGGATCTGTCTGTCCCCGGGATGAATCAGGTGGTGCACCATGGTATCGGCAACCGCCTGCCAGTCGGATTTTCTTTCCACAAGACCGGTATCAAACACCGCTTTTCCCACCCAGAAAAAATCATCCCAGAAAGGGCCGGTCACCACAGGTGCACCCTGGAGAAGGGGTTCCATGAAATTCTGGCCCCCTAAAGGAGCAAGGCTGCCCCCCATGAACACCGCATCAGCATGGGCAAAAGCGCTGCGCATTTCTCCGAACCGGTCCCAGAGGATGATGCCGGGACAGGAAAGGGGGGCGGTTATCCGGGAGCGCAGGTAAAACCTTAGTCCGGTTCTGTTGAGCAGGCGCTTCCAGGTGGTAAGCCGGTGCATGTGCCTGGGAAAAATTGCCACCACTTGATCGGGAAATATGTCAAGAATGCGGTGGGTCATCTGAAGCACCTGGTTTTCCTCCTGGCGGCGGACAGAGGCAAAAACAGATACCGGCAGGGGGGACGGGAAAAGGTCTGTTAAAAGAGGCCCTGTTTTTTCTCGGGGCAGGGGAGCGATGGATTCAAATTTGATGTTGGGCATGGTGGAAATCTTTGCCCGGGAAAAAACCCTGCGGAACCTGTCAGCATCAGGGCCGGAAACAGCCAGGATCTGGTTGGGGCTGACCCGTGACCACAAAGATTTTGTCCATTGGTAGCTGCGGCTGCTT
>JAWOEP010000265.1:0-3514 GCA_046482705.1 Desulfotignum sp. | reverse complement strand
TTGCTGTCCGCATCTGTGGCAGAATAAAATGCACCCTCGGGCGATGTCATATCCCTGCCCGTATATGTCAGAATTTCGTTGACCACCCGCTGAAAATCCGCATTGGCCGTTGTCTGCCAGGCTTCCAGATAGGCCACCGCCAACAGGGCATTGTCATAGAGCATTTTTTCAAAATGGGGGACCAGCCACTGCGCATCCGTGGAATACCGGTGAAACCCGCCGGCCACATGGTCGTATATCCCGCCTCCGGCCATGTGAAAAAGAGAATTCTCTATCATTTCAAGCATATCCGGATCACGGGTCTTCCGATAACAGCGCAGCAGAAACCGTACCGGCAGACTGGAAGGAAATTTTGGTGCTCCGGAAAGACCGCCGAACTTCGGATCATAATTTTGTTGGTAAAAGCCGGCTGCTTTCTGCAGTATTTCTTGGCCGGGAAGACGGTTGCCGGATTGGGGCACCATGGCCTGACGTATGGCCTCAGTGATCTGCCGGCCTGCCTTTTCCACCCGTCCATCCGGCAGATGAAAACTCTGGTTGAGTTTTTCAAGAACGGTGAGAAAGCCGATTGCCGCACCACGGTCGCCGTCCCGGGCCGGAAAATAGGTGGCCCCGTAAAAGGGTTTGCGGTCCGGGGTCAGCCACACGCTCATGGGCCAGCCGCCCCTGCCGGTCAGGGCCTGGACCGCGGTCATGTAGACGGCATCGATATCCGGCCGTTCTTCCCGGTCCACCTTGATGCATACAAAATTTTCGTTCAGATATTTTGCAATTTCTTCATCTTCAAATGATTCTTCTTCCATTACATGGCACCAGTGGCATGTGGCATAGCCCACACTCAGAAAAACCGGGCGGTTTTCCTGTCTTGCTGTTTCAAAGGGTTCATCTGACCAGGGATACCAGTTGACGGGATTGTGTGCATGCTGAAGGAGATAGGGGCTGGATTCCAGAAACAGCCGGTTGGTGTATCTGGCCCATCCATCGGGTCGCAGGTGTCTGGTGCGGGGCTGATAATCGGACCCGCGCAGTGCGGCAGCATTTTCAAGCTTTTGGATCACATCTGCACCATATGGTTCCGCTCCGGGCTGGGGCAAAGTAAAAAGATCGGTAGCCGGTTTTGGTGGGTTGACTGAATCACTCATGATAATACCTCCCGCAAGGACCATTGCATAAAGAATTATGCGGCTGATTGATCTTTTCTTCACTGAAATAAACAAAACCGCATGGCTTTTAAAAAGTAATATAAATCGTTTATTGAAAAGCGCTACCTGTCAGCACGGTTTTTTGAAACAGTTGGCGCATCATGAACAGGAAAAATCCCTTTTAATGCTTGACAAACATAATGTGAAACAATAGGTAGATTCTAAACCAAATAAAGAGACCAGCTGTCTTTTTTTCCTGGTTGATAAAATACATACACCCCGCTGAAAGGAAGGCCGGATGGAGGAAATGGAAGAAATATTTGAATTACATGAATCAGAAGGCATTTATATTGATATCGGCACCCAGGTGTATATTGATATTGACGGGGTTGATTTTACGGTGACCAGTATTTTTATCGGCCTTCTGAAAGATGAATTTCTGATTGTCACACTTCCCAGACGGTTCAGAAGTGTGAAAAACAAATTGTATCCAGGCAGTAAAATGGTGGTGAAATACCTTTACGACGGCTGTGTATTCGCATTCCAGACCAGTGTGATAGAGCTTATAACCAATCCCATCAGAACCCTTGCCCTTGAATACCCGAAAATAGTCCAGCAGCGCGAACTGCGTATGGTCAAGCGCAACAATGTGGTGATCCCCGGGCGGGTGGAAGCCAAAAAATCCGAGTTTCCCATCGTGATATTTGATATCAGCAAAAGAGGCTGCCGGTTCACATACCTTGACGTGAAAAATATCACCACGCTGAAGGAAGGGGATCTGCTCCGGGTTTATTGCCGATTACCGGGTATCGCAAATGAAATCGGGGCCATGGCCATTGTCAGGAATGTCAAGCGTGAACAAAAGCAAATTTCCGTGGGAACCAGGTTTCAGGATATTACCAAGGGCTTTTTAAATCCCCTGATGCATTTTTTATTTTCCATAGAAGGTTATGAAAGATAAACCCCTGTGCCATGCCTGCTCTCCAAGGATATCAGCCCCAGCCGTTATCGGCATCCTCTTTTACATCCAGCCTTTTGATATAGGGCTTGATGTCCAGCAGCGGGGTATTGTCCAGGACATCAATGCCTGAAATATCCAGGCGGCTGCCGGTGATGCTTTTGAGCCTGACCGTGCTCAGACCGATGGGATTTGGCCGCCGGGGGGAGCGGCTGGCAAAAAGCCCCACTTCAAGGCCGCCTGCTTTGGGGGGTCTCACATGCAGGGTGACCGGTTTGTCCGGGCGGTCCAGATAAAAGAATACCTGAATATAGGCAAAATTTTCCAGTTTATACAACCCGTCTGTGAGCTCTGGATGCAGTGCAATATAAAATGTTCCCGGAGCGTTGGGATCGGGTTGGTGCGGGGGATCGCCGACAGTGGTGTATGGGGTGCGAATCCGGCCGATGGGATGAAAGACAATATCCATAATCCATAATTCCTTAATTTTTTTTTATCCAGGGCGCTTATTTCACACCGGTTTTTTTATATGAAAGCCATCAGTACTCAGCTAACAGCTAAAAGCTAACAGCTAACAGCTAACAGCTCCCATACTTTGTTGTGCCTGCCAGGGCCTGGGTGTTATTTGGATTCCTGGTTCTTGACAGAACGAATGTCACCGGTTTCCGCCAGCAGCTTGAACACCTTGTAGCCCCGGTCTCCCACGAACATTGATGTGCCGACCCCGCTGGCAGGAATGGGACTTTTAAAGCTGAGAACGACAACCCAGAATTTATCATCATCCGTCAGTTCAGCTTCCTCAAACAGTATTTTCCCCAGGTCATTACCAGGATACAGTTTTTTCAAGTGCTCTATGGACCTGGCTGATGCTTCATTGACATTGATCATTTTTCTGCCTCCCCGGGTAATCTGTATTATATATTAATAGCGCAAAACAGCATAAAAATAAACGGTATCCTGCGGGTCAGGCAAAATCCTGCGCAAAAATTTCGTCCATGGTATCTGCAATGGTGTCAGCATCCTGTTTTGTGATCACCAGGGGAGGCCTGATTTTTACCACATTGTGAAGCGGTCCGTCCGTACCCATGAGAATACCTTTGTCCCGCATGCGGTTGACAACAAAGGAGGCTTCGGTGTCTGCCGGCTCCAGGGTTTGGTGATTTCGTACCAGCTCCATGCCGATAAAAAGCCCGGAACCCCGGACATCACCAATAATCCTGTATTTGTCTTTCAGAGAACCCAGCCGTTCCAGCAGATGGGATCCCACCTCTTGTGCGTTTTTTTGTAAATTTTCAGCCAGGGTTATCTCCAGCACTTTCAGGCCGATGGCACAGGAAACCGTATTGCCGCCAAAGGTGCTGAAAAATTCCATGCCGGTGACAAACGATTGGGCGATCTCTTTTGTGGTAACCAG
>JAWOEP010000185.1:0-5713 GCA_046482705.1 Desulfotignum sp. | reverse complement strand
GCTTTGATATTGCGCTGGTTGATGGTATCCTTGAACCCGCCGCAGGGAATAAATGCCTGGATATCGGCCTGTTCGATATATTTGCGGTTGACCGGATCGGTTATGAAATTGCGGTGGAACATGGCCCCGTCCGCCACCAGTGTGCCGTCCGGCAGGGTGATGTTCTTGCCTTTCAAAGGCACCTGGAACCCGTTTTTCCCCAGTTTTTCTTTTGGAAATGCCAGGGAATTTGCCCGGGGATTGGTGTGGCGCATGAAACCGATCTGCATAAGGGTTTTTTTATCCAGTCCGTCCGGATCAAACAAAACAGATCCGCCGTCCACCACCAGACATATCCTGCCTTTGTAGCACTGGATTTCATTGCTGCCCAGATCCCCGTCAGGCCCGCCGGTCATCATCAGGTTCAGGTCCTGTTCCTTTGCATTGCTGTGGGCGATCAGGGTCCGGAAAGCACCCATTACCGAGGTGGTGGTCATGCCGCTGGTATCCACCTGCCCTCCGATGCGCTCATAGATGTCTGCCATGTTTGTGGTGGTAACGCAGGATTCGCCATTGATGAGCAGTTCGGTGCCGGCTTTTCCATGGGGCACCAGACCGAAAAGGTCCTTGTTTTCCAGCATGCCGTAGGTGTCGTGGGGAATGCCGAAGCTTTTGCCCGTGGTAATGGTCCGCCAATACGCATATCCCCGCTGCTTTGCCCGGAACGCCACAGCATCCATGAGCGGGGCCGTGCCTTCATCCGGTCCGAAAAACACCATCTCCGGCCGGCCGTAATAATCTTTCACATGGGCATCGGTGAGCATGAGATCCATTATCCCTTCCGTATAATCGAACAGGGCGTCCATGCTGTAGCCGGCATATAAAGGATAGGGCACCACCACCCCTTTGGATCCGCTCTCACAGATATCCTTGTGCTTGAGGCGCTGGGCTTTGGGGCCCAGGGCATAATTGAGAAGCACGGCATTGTCCAGTTCCATGCCATGGTTGGCCGGGGTTACCCGGATCATGCGCAGCCCGCCCCTGGCAATGTCATCGGCCCGCAGATGGGTGCCGCAGGCATAATGGCCGTTGACAAAGAACAGGCCGTATACAAACTGCTTGAACACCAGCGGATCCAGGACCTTGTTGTCCAGGCGGAAAGAAAAAGACCGTTTTTCCGGCTTGTAAAAATTGGTTTTCAGACAGGAGGAGATCAGCTTGGTCATGAATGTGAAAACATCATACCCCAGCGGGTCATCCATAAACCGCACCCCCAGCATCAATTCAAATTCCGCAGCTTTTTTCTCAAACTGTTTTGCAGTCAGGCCTTCCTGACCGGCCGGGTTGAACTTCCGGTCAAACAGTGCAAACAGAAACCGAATCAGATCCGGATGTTCCATGGCAGTATCCAGTATCATTTCTGATACATAGGTAAACTTGTTGGATTCATGGATCCGTTCGGAAAATGCTTCCCTGTGATCCACGGAATCCAGGCTTTCCATTATCTCCCTGTCTGTTCTGGTTCCCTGTTCCTTGAAAATAAACATGTGGATGAAATCCACGGCATTGCCGGCAAACAGCATTTCCCTGAAACTGAGGATTCCCTCCACGTAAAGCCGGGTAATCCGGGTGATGTGAAAACCCAAAAATGCCTGCAGGTCATCGAGCAGAAGGGCTTCCTGGTTCCTGGACAGTTCTCCTGCCACATACAGAGAACAGATGGATGTGGGCACCCGGGTCTCGGTGAAATAGGGTTCCCAGTATGCCCGGGTGATGGTCAGGCCATGATCGGCAAACAGTTTTCTCAAGACCGGCAGCTGGGGACGTTCAAAATCTGAATTGAACATGAACCGGATCTCACCGATATCCGAAAGGTTGAACACCTCCACAAACGGGGTGACATGCTGGTCCACCCGGGCCAGAAACTTTTCATACCGGTTCCGGGTCAGCCGGGGAATGGCAGTATAATCCTGGTTCCTGTTGAACAGAAACCGGGACTCGGCAAAAGCATCATCCGGATAATCCGCAACGGTTTCCGGTCGGAACACATAGGTGAAATATTGTTTTTCCGGGTTGTAATAATATTCTCTGCGATGCCCGGACAACAATTTATCCAGGATCCGTTCCATTCTGTCACGGGTTTCCGCCGTTGCAATGCGCACCCGCTGGACATTGCTGTCCTGGTTCAGGTCAAAATCTATATCCGCCACCCAGGAATGCAGTGCCACCTTGTTGTCTCCGCTGAGGTGAATGCCTTTGGCAATGGATGCCAGGATACTTTTTAGTGAGTCCTTGGTGATGGTTTCAAAAAAATAGACGGGAAGGCCCAGGTCGTCGAGGAGAATGCCGGCTGCCAGGTTGATACAGTTGGCAGTGATAAACCCTTCCGATGACAGGTCAATCACCGCCTCGTACAGCAGGCTGGGGTTAAGGTTCACACGTTTTGCTTTTTCTATGATATGGGCGCCTGCGGAGACACTCAGTCCGCCGCTGGATGTGATATGCATTCGGATCTCCTGTTATATAATTATAAACCCTCTGTATCGGTCTTGCTAGTATACCCTAATTCCGGCCGGGTCAACCCCAATCCATTTTTTTTCAAGCAGGACATTTTTAGATGCCTGTTTTCACCTGTTTGTATCTCAGCAAAATTACCGCATCCGTATTGACTTCATATCCAAACAAGGATAACCTCAAATCCTTATAAACAATCATGCCCTGGCGGGCACAACAAAAGTATGAAAGTTGTTAGCTGTTAGCTGTTAGCTTTTAGCTGAGTATTGATGGCTGATGGCTTTCATATAAACAAGATTTGGCCTATTTTGTACATAATATTTTAAAGATAATGAACCACCCACCCATGGATACCGATAACACCCAGATTTCCCTGACAAAAGAGATCCATTGTGTTCACCTGAACAGCCTGCCTTTCATGCCGGCTGTTTTCTGCAGGCTGCTGGCTTTGTCCCTTGTGCGGAAACCGGAACCTGCTTTTGGTGCCGGGGTTCAAAAAGGGCAATTGATTCTGCCTGGGTTTGTGCCTGACCCGGACCGCATCCGCAGCTACCGGAAAGTATGCGGGTTTTCCTGCATGCCGGAAGAAAAAACCATTCCGGCCAGCTGCCTTCAAACCTTTTTTATCGGCATGCTGGGCAGGTACATTACCTCGGATTTTTTTCCCGTCAACCCCATGGGACTGATCCAGACCGGACAGTCTTTCACATCAATACAGCCGGTGTTCCTGGAAGAAACCCTGGATTTGTCCTGCACCCTCCAGGATATGACCAGAACGGAAAAAGGTATCTTCACCCGGTTCTGTCTGGAAATATTTCGGGAAAACACCCTGGTATGGGAGGGAATATCCACCTATCTGACCCGGACTCCCGGTGCCGGAAAGACACTGGGGAAAAAAATCCAGGACCGGCCCCTGCCGGCACAAATGACCATACAGGTGCCTGAAAATGCAGGCCGCAGGTACGCCCGGGTATCCGGTGATTACAATCCCCACCATCTGTTTAATGCAACTGCCCGGCTCATCGGTTTCAAAAAGGCCATTGCCCACGGCATGTGGAGCCTGGCCCGGACACTGGCTGCCCTGGAAAAAACCATGACCGTCTCCCATCCCTTTGCAGTGGATGCCGCCTTCAAGCTGCCCATTTTCATGCCTGCAACCCTGACCCTGGGATATGAAAAGATTGCTGCCGTCCCTGGGCAGGTGCGGTTTGAACTTCGGGATGCTGACAAAGGCCTGCCCCATCTCAAGGGCACTTTGCATTTGCCGAACCGGGAAAAGTAACCCATGATGGGATCGGTTTTTGCTCTGGGCTCCGCTTTTTTCTGGGCTGCTGCCGTTATTTTGTTTAAAAAAAGCGGGGAGGTATTCTCCCCGATTTCCCTGAACATCTACAAAAGCCTGGTGGCCATGGTGCTGGTAACCCTCACCATGGTGGCGCTGCAGATTCCTTTTTTTCCAAACCAGCCGTTAAACAGCTGGCTGATTCTGTCGTTATCGGGATTCTTGGGCATTACCCTGGCAGATCTGTTCTTTTTCATGGCCCTGAATCGCCTGGGAGCAGGCCTTGTGGCCATTGTAGAATGTCTGTACCTGCCCTGTGTGCTGTTTTTTTCTTTTCTTCTGCTGGATGAAAGTCTGGGCATCGGGGGTATCATCGGCGGTCTCATGGTGCTGTCCGCCGTTCTGGTGGGATCATTGAAAAAAAAAGATCTGGCTCTGGAAGAGGTTGTGCCGCCCACGGACAACCTGGCCGGCATCATTGCCGGTGTGCTGGCCATGATTTTTCTCTCTTTAGGGATTGTCATCATCAAAGAAATTCTGGAATATACCGATGTATTCTGGGCCACCCTGGTAAGGGTGAGCGCCGGAGTGGTAACCCTCATGATCATGGTGGCCTGCCACCCGCACAAAAAGCGCTATCTTGCAGAACTCAAATGGTCCAGATCCTGGCTCATCGCCCTGCCCGCATCCATCTGCGGCAACTATATTGCATTGCTTCTCTGGGTGGCCGGCATGAAATATACCACCGCCTCCCAGGCAGCCATCCTCAACCAAATGTCCACCATTTTTATTTTTATTCTTGCTGCGGTATTTCTCAAGGAAAAAATCACGGCCAACAAGGCTGTGGCCATCTGCATGGCGGTGTCCGGGGCTCTGCTCACCATTTTTACCTGACAGGCACAGCCTTTGCACCCAGGCACAGACAGCTTCTGCCGGACATAAGCACTTGACTATTGCATAATTTTCCGTCTAAATAGGCCCATAAATTTATAATACCAAGGAGTTTGCATGGCAAAACAAAAAGTGGTCCTGGCCTACTCAGGCGGACTGGATACCTCGGTCATCCTCAAATGGCTGCTGGAACAGGAATATGAAGTATTTGCATATATGGCCGATATCGGCCAGAAAGAAGATTTTGCAGAAGCCAGAAAAAAAGCGCTGAAAATTGGAGCTTCTGATGTGTATATTGAAGATATGCGCAAGGAATTTGTCACCGATTATATTTTCCCGGTTTTCAAGGCCAATACCCTGTATGAAGGCCGGTACCTTCTGGGAACCGCCATTGCCCGACCGTTGATTGCAAAAAAACAGATCGAGATTGCCCGGAACGTGGAGGCAGCCTATGTTTCCCACGGCGCCACCGGCAAGGGGAACGACCAGGTGCGGTTTGAACTGTCCTATTATGCCCTCAACCCGAAGATCAAAATCATCGCCCCCTGGAAAAACACGGCATTCCTGTCGGCATTCAAAGGCAGAAGCGATCTTCTGGCCTATGCAGACAAACACGGGATCCCCACCAAACAGACCGCCTCCAAGCCCTACAGCGAAGACGACAACCTGCTGCACATCTCCCATGAAGCCGGCATCCTGGAAGACCCGGCCCATGAATGTGAAGAAAGCATCTACTCCCACACCGTGTCCCCTGAAAAAGCCCCGGATACCCCCACCCGGATCAAAATCCGGTTCAAGGACGGCATTCCGGTGCAGGTGGACAACCTGGAAGACAGCACCCGGAAAACCGATGCCCTGGAATTGTTTGAATATCTGAACCAGCTGGGCAGAGAAAACGGGATCGGCCGCCTGGACATGGTGGAAAACCGGTTTGTGGGCATCAAATCCCGGGGGGTATATGAAACCCCGGGGGGCACCATCCTCCACGAGGCACACAAGGACATTGAAGGGATTGCCATGGACCGGGAGGTGATGCGGCTGCGGGAT
>JAWOEP010000035.1:0-28195 GCA_046482705.1 Desulfotignum sp. | reverse complement strand
TGCATCTTGTCGAGCCGCTGGGCTTTGAGCTCGACAATCGATATCTCAAGCGGGCGGGCCTCGACTATTGGACTCATGTGCGGCTTTGTGTGCACCCTAATTTCGAGTCGATTGAGGAGATCTTTCCGGCCGATCGCCATCACTTTTTCTCCAAAAAGGAGGATGCATTCCCTGCCAGAATGCCGGTAATCATGGCCAGAATTACAGGGACAAGTGGTGGAATCAAAGGCTGTGATGTTTGTTTCACATATCCTCGCCCGAATATATATTTTTTTGCTTATTTGATACGCTGCATGTCAGCTCCCAGCGCACAAAATTTTTCTTCAATGGCCTCGTATCCCCGGTCCATGTGATATACCCGGGAAATCAGGGTGGTGCCTTTGGCCATAAGTCCTGCGATTACCAAAGATGCACTGGCACGAAGGTCTGAAGCCATAACCGGCGCTGCCTGAAGTTCAGACACCCCTTTGACTTTGGCAATATTTGCTCTGGAAAGCGTAATATCCGCCCCCATGCGCATCAGTTCATTGGCATGGATAAACCGGTTTTCAAAAATGGATTCATGAATAATACTTGTGCCGTCCGCAATACACATCAAGGCCATGAACTGGGCCTGCATATCAGTGGGAAATCCCGGATAGGGAAGGGTTGTGATGTCCACGCTTCTGACATGTTCCACCCCTTTTATGCGGATCCTGTCATCGTAACTTTCCACTTCAGCACCCGATGCCTTGAGCTTATTTATCACCCCGCCTATATGGTGTGGATCACATCCTTTAATCAATACATTTCCCCGGGTAGCGGCTGCAGCCACCATAAATGTGCCGGTTTCAATGCGGTCCGGAATCACGGTGACCTGTGCCGGTGCAAGGTGCGGTACTCCATCTATGGTAATAATGGCTGTACCTGCCCCGGATATTTTTGCCCCCATACGGGACAAGGCATCAGCCAGGCAGACGATTTCAGGCTCACGGGCTGCATTTCTGAGAACGGTTTTTCCTTTGGCCAGAACAGCAGCCATCATCAGATTTTCGGTCCCGGTTACGGTAGGGGTATCGAAATAGATCTCGCTGCCTTTAAGTTTTTCCGCCTTTGCTTCAATATAGCCGTGGTCAATATCAATTCTGGCCCCCAACGCTTCCAGGCCGGTCAAATGCATGTTCACCGGCCTGGCGCCGATGGCACATCCCCCCGGCAAAGAAACTTTGGCATGCCCGAATCTGGCCACCAGAGGTCCCAGCACAAGAATGGATGCCCGCATTTTGCGCACAAGGTCATATTCCGCTTCAATTTTATGAATACCGGACCCATCCACAGTCATAACATGGTTGTCAAAGGTACACCGGGCGCCCAGGTCTTCCAGCAAAAGCCGGATGCTGTGAATGTCCATAAGATCAGGCACATTTTCAAATTCACAGGTGCCGTCCACCAGGATGCTGGCCGCTATAAGCGGCAGTGCCGCATTTTTTGCCCCTGAGATGAAAACCTCTCCGGCAAGTTTTCTACCGCCATTGATTTGAATTTTATCCATAGATTGTACTGCGCTTTTTAAGACAAAAAGGGCTTTGGAAAAAGGCCAAAACCCTTTTGTTGTTATGATGGTACCTGGGACGAGAATTGAACTCGTACAGTGCTTTGCACCGAGGGATTTTAAGTCCCTTGCGTCTACCAGTTCCGCCACCCAGGCATAATCTTCAATTTTCTATCTCATCTGGCCGGATTTTGCAAGGTCAAAATGCAGGATGGGCAGGACAATCACCTGCAAAAAAACAGTTGAAAAAGGTTTTGGTCAACCGATTTCTGATCAGGGTCCTGGATGGTGGTGTTTTATGAATTCAAAGGTATACAGGATGACCCCGGCCCAGATGCAGGCAAAGGTGATCAGATTGTGGATGGAAAAGGGTTCTTTGTATACAAAAACTCCCAGCACAAAGGCAATGGAGGGGGCAAGATACTGCAGAATACCGATGGTGGAAAGATTCAGCCGTCTGGCAGCAGCAGCAAACCACAGCAAAGGCAGGGAAGTTACCACCCCTGCCCCGATCATCCAGAGGGTCAGTGCCGTATCCTTTAAAAACAAAGAGCTGCCTGTACCCATTAAAAAGAGGATATATGCCAGGGCCGGGATCATCAGAACAAGGGTTTCAACAAACAGCCCGGGCATGGGGGCTACAGGTATGCGTTTTCGGCAGTATCCGTAAAAAGCAAAGGAAAATGCAAGGGTCAAACCGAATATGGGCAGAGCCCCGTAAGCCACCAGAGAATAGACCACCCCTGCAAGGGCGAACCCAAGGGAGATGCACTGCAGGCGGGTGAAAGTTTCCCCCAGCAGCAGATATCCCAGAAGTACATTTATCATGGGATTGATATAATACCCCAGGCTGGTTTCCACCACCCGTCCGGAATTCACCGCCCAGATGTATACAAACCAGTTCAGAGCAATCAATGCACTGCTCAAGGCAAGGCCTTTTACCTGGGAAGGTGTGCAAAGAATCTGCAATACCTCTTTTCCCCTTTTCTGCAAACAGATGATGATAAAAACAAACACACAGGACCAGACAACACGGTGGCACAGAATTTCAACAGGCAGAGCCGCCTGCATCTGTTTCCAGTAGGCCGGCAAAAATCCCCAGGCGGCAAAGGCGGCAAGAGCAAACAGTGCCCCGTAAAATGGTTGTTTCATGTGATATCCCTAAAAGGTATTTCCGGATAAGGCATTTCCGGTGCCCAGTGTAGCACCATAATCTGGATTGGCAACCCAAAAAAATAAGGCCCGCTGCCAGCCGCCCGAAAAAATGATTGCCTTATACTCCATATCCTGTGACCGATATCCACAAGGTTTCTTTGCAATTGGATTGCCCCGGATTGTTTTTTCTGGTAAACACAACACCCATGAAATGGATGGATAAAAACAAACTGGTGCTGGCATCCCGGTCTCCCAGGAGAAAAGAACTGCTGGAACAAATGGGACTTGCCATTGACATTCTCCCTGCTGATGTGGATGAAACCGAAAAACCGGGTCAGCCGCCCCTGGAGCTGGTCAAAACATTGTCGGAAAAAAAAACCGGTCATATCATGCTTCAGCGCAAAAATGCCTGGATCCTCGGAGCGGATACCATTGTTGTACAGGACAGGCAGATATTTAATAAACCGGAAAACAGAGAACAGGCTATTCATATGCTCGGCCTTTTGAGCGGTCGGACCCACTCGGTGTTCACCGGATATACAGTGGGCCATTTTACCCGCAGACAAATAAAGACCTGTGCAGTTGAAACACATGTTGTGTTCAAAACTTTGACAAAACAGGAGATCCTCTGGTACACTGGCACACAAGAACCCTATGACAAGGCCGGAGGATATGCCATCCAGGGATTGGGCGCCTTTTTGGTCAAAGAAATTTGCGGTTCCTATTCCAATGTTGTGGGCCTGCCCGTGTGTGAACTCATTCAGACCCTCACAGCGTTAAATGTGATTCAATTTGAGGACAGTCACCATGAACCGGATTAAAGAAAATCTTATGGCCATTCGCCGGAATATCATTGATTGCGCCAACAGCTGTGGCAGAAACCCTGAAGATATTCAATTAATTGGTGTCAGCAAAAAAAAACCTGTCCAGATGATGAAACAGGCCATCGATGCAGGACTTGCCATCCTGGGAGAAAATTATATCCAGGAAGCCATGGAAAAAATCGATACCATCGGCCGCAATGCTGCTGTGTGGCATTTTATCGGTCACCTGCAGTCCAACAAAGCCAGATTTGCTGTCCAATATTTTGATCTCATCCACACGGTGGATACCTATAAACTGGCAAAAGAAATTGATAAACAGGCCAAAAAAATCCAAAAATGCCAGGACATTCTGCTGCAGATCAATATTGCCATGGAAGATACCAAATCCGGTGCCCGGAAAGATGAGGCAGTGGATCTGGCCCAGAAAATAATGGCCTGTGAAAATCTTTCACTCCAGGGACTGATGTGCATGCCCCCCTACTTTGATGATCCGGAAGATGCCAGAATCTATTTCAAAAAGCTGGTTCAGATCAAAGATGACATCCTGGCGGCAGGGGTGAGCCCCGGTGCCATGGCCCAGCTGTCCATGGGCATGAGCAATGATTTTGCGGTGGCCATCCAGGAAGGGGCCACCATGGTGCGGGTGGGAACAGCCATTTTCGGGAGCCGGATGTGAAACTGCTGCTGCATGCCTGCTGCGGTCCCTGCACCATTTATCCCCTTCAGGTGCTCAGAGATATGGATATCCAGGTGATGGGATTTTTCTTCCGCCATAATATCCATCCTTTCACTGAATGCCTCAAGCGCGAAGAAACACTTCGCCAGTATGCGGATGGCCAGGACCTGAAAATGATCTGGCAAAAGGATTATGAACTGGAAACATTTCTCAGGTCTGTTGCATTCCGGGAAAAAGACCGGTGCCGGTACTGCTACCATGCCCGGCTGACCGCAGCAGCCAAAGTTGCGAAAAAAGGAAAATTTGACAGGTTTTCCTCCACCCTGCTCTACAGCAGGTTTCAGGATCACGCCCTGATCCGGGAATTGGGAAATGCCGTGGCAAAGGAATCCGGTGTGGAATTTTTTTATCATGATTTCAGGGAAGGCTGGAAACAGGGGATTGCCCAGTCAAAAGCCATGGGCATGTACAGGCAATCCTATTGCGGATGCATTTACAGTGAAAAGGACCGGTATTATCGGCCGGCAAAAAAATCCCCTTCCTGACAAGACAGCTTTTTGTGATCTGCAGACAGATCCTTTAATTGGGAGGAACCCTTTTTATCTGGTTGATTATGGAGACAAGCCGCCGGTCAGTCTGGTGGAGACGGCCTGCGAGCACTGTGAACAAGTGCTTTGCCACTTCCGGATATTTTTCAATGATCTCTTCGAGTTTGTCTCCGGGAAACCGCTTGACTTTGGAGCGGCCCTTGGAGATGATGGATGCGGACCGGGCATCTTTGGTAATGGCGGCCATCTCTCCGAAATATTCACCCGGCTGGGTGATCTCGGCAATTTTTTTGCCCCCTTTGACCACATACACCGCCCCCTGCACCAGTTTGAAAAAATCGATATCTGTATTGTTTTCCCGGATGATAACATCTTTGTCTTCGTATTGTTCCACATCCGGATTCACCAGGTAGGCGGGCAAAGATTCCTTGGTGATCACCGTTTTTTTCACCACCTCTTCCAGTGATGTTTCCCCTGTTCTAATTTTCTGGAGACCGGCATCCCGCAAGGTGACCATGCCTTCCTGCACCCCCACCTTTCTGAGCTGGTCCTCAGCCACTTCTGCACTGATGGCCTTGGCCACTTCATCGGTAACTTCCATGAGCTCATAGAGCCCGACCCTGCCCTTGTAGCCGGTGCCGTTGCAATGGCTGCATCCATTGGGACCCATGATTTTCAGATGCGGGATCTCTTCTTTGGGAAATCCATGAAGTTCCAGTTCCTTGGGGTTATGTCCGGTTACCAGTTGTTTGCATTCCGGGCACAGCCGCCGGGTCAGCCGCTGGGATAAAACCATGGTCACCGATGCCGCCAGCATATAGGGCGGAATACCGATATCCACCAGACGGCCGATGGTGGAAGGGCAGTCGTTGGTATGCAGGGTGGCAAATACCAGATGGCCGGTCATGGCAGCTTTTATGGCGATTTCCGCTGTATCTATGTCCCGGATTTCTCCCACCATGATAATGTCCGGATCCTGGCGCAGAAACGCCTTCAGGGCAGCGGCGAATGTCATGCCGATCTCTTCTCTCACCGGTACCTGGTTGATTCCCTTGAAGTTGAATTCCACCGGATCTTCCGCGGTCAGAATTTTGATGTCATCCTTGTTGAGCCGGTTAAGGATGGAATACAGGGTGGTGGTTTTTCCGGAACCGGTGGGCCCTGTCACCAGCAGCAGACCGTAGGGCCGTGAAATGGAGCGCTTGAGCATGTCAAAGGTGGCCGACTCAAATCCCAGCCTGGTCAGATCGATGTTCAAAGCGCTCTGGTCAAGTATCCGCATGACAATGCTTTCCCCGAACAGGGTGGGCAGAGACGATACCCGGAAATCCACGGATTTTTTTCTGCCCAGGCGCAGTTTTATCCGGCCGTCCTGGGGAACCCGTCTTTCAGCAATATCCAGGGATGCCAGAATTTTTATGCGGGAAACCACGGCATTTTTAATGGAAACCGGCAGGTTCATGGCTTTGTACATACCGCCGTCCAGCCGGTACCGGACCTGAAAAGATTTTTCAAAGGGTTCGATGTGGATATCTGACACCCCGTCATTGATGGCCTTGGTCAAAATCCCGTTGACAAGTTTGATGATGGGGGCATCAGAAGCCATGAATTCATCCTGGCCGTCCTCTCTTTCAGCGGTGCCCACCTCGATTTCTTCAGCTGCCTCAGATACCAGGGATCCAAAATCCTCCACAGAGGTGACAGGGGTTTCGTCTTCCGCATCTTCTTCAAAATGGAGAAATTTTTTGTAGTCTTCATCACTGATTTTATAAAAATCCCGATAGGCCTGGATAATATCATTTTCCGTGGTGACATACACATGGATATTTTTTGCGGTCTTATTGCGCAGGTCTTCCACCACATGCGTATCGGTAGGCTCCACCATGGCCACGGACAGTTCGTCATTTTCCAGGGCCAGGGGAAACACCATGTTTTCTCTGGCCAGATCAAAGGGAAGTGTTTTCTGGGCTGCGGTATCAGGTTTCATTTCTGAAAACCGGATCACATTGTAATTATAGATCCGTCCCAGTACATTTATGATGGTTTCCGGATCAATATATCCTTTGTTGAGGAGGATGGAACTGAGACGTTCCCCGGTTTTTTTGTGAACCCCCAGGGCTTCATCCAGCTGGAGACTGGTTATCTGGCCTTCCTTGGAAAGAATTTCACCTATCCGGGTTTTGCCGGCCCCGGACTGGTCCTTGATGATGGATGTGAGACTGGATTTTCCTTTTGGTGTTTTAACCATTTGTTTCTATATCTAAGCTATTTATAATTTTTAAACACCCGGATACTGCCTGCAATCACCAGAAATATTCCCAGCATGTAAAAACAGAATCTGACAATAAAAAGTTTGCTGCTGAAAAATTCAATGGCCGCCACCCGGGCGGTTACTTCAGGTATCCGGTAAAACACCCCTAATCCCACTGCAATGATAACAATCCCATAATAGAATGCGAATTTTTTTTTGTCCATCTTAAATCACAGCCTTTCCAATTCTTTGAGCTGGTTTTCAAATTGTATATTTTGGGATTCCAGGTCATTCATCTTATCTTCAAGATCGGCAAAAAGTGATTCCACTGAAATTTCAAGGTCTGACAATTGCTTGGAAAATTTTTGTATGTTTTTGCCGTCATTGTTTTCAGATGCTGTGAGCAGCTCTCCATTCACTGCCTGAATACGGTTTTCCAGAGATTCTATCTCATCTTCTATTCTGGAAATTTTTTTCTGGATAGGCCCCAGGACTTTGGAGCGGCCGGCAATGATTTCCGATTTTTTCTGTCGCAGTTTTTTTTTGTTCACCCCCGGGGTTTTGTTTTGTTTTCCTGAAACCGGGCCAGCCTCTTCCCAGCCGTCTTTGTCCAGAAATTCCTGGTAACTGCCTTCAAATACCGAGATATGATCGTTTTTAAATACCACCAGCCGGGTGGCCAGAGAATGCAGAAACATTTCGTTATGGGTCACCAGGATCAGGGTGCCGGCAAAATCCTGCAATGCCGCTGAAAATGCATCGCAGGCCTCAATATCCAGGTGATTGGTGGGTTCATCCAGCAGCAGCAGATTCACAGGGGTCAAAAGAAGTTTTCCCAGCATGACCCGGGATTTTTCCCCGCCTGACAATACGCTGATCTTTTTCAAGGCAGCATCTTTTTCAAACATCATGGCGCCGCATATATTTCTGGCGGCCTGGCGGTCGAAATCCGGATGGGCTTCTATCAGCTCTTCTTCTATGGTATGGCTTTCGTTGAGGGTGAGCACATTGGTCTGTTCAAAATATCCCGGCACAACCCCGGGGTTGAAGGTGACACTGCCGGATGCAGGGGCAAGTCTGCCGGTGAGCAGTTTGACCAGGGTGGTCTTGCCTTTGCCGTTCTGTCCGATGACGGCAATTCTTTCCCCTGGCTGTACCGTCAAAGAAAAATTACGGATCAACGGATTTTGTGTTTCATAACCAAAATACAGTTTTTGGGCAGTAAGCATCTGTTTGCCGTTGAAGGGTTCATAATTAAAAGAAAAATCCATATTTTTGAGTTTGGATAGTTTTTCTTTTGACTGCTGCTTTTCCAGGGTTTTGATTCTGGACTGTACCATGTTTGCCAGCCGTGCTTTGGCCCGGAACCGGGTGACAAAGGTCTCGATTTCTTTTTTCCGCTTTTCCTCATTCAGCCTGGTCTTTTCATACACCTCTTCATCCTGGGTTACCTGGTCATAGTACTTGGCAGTATCCCCTGCTATTTTTCTGATTTTCTGACGGTGAATGCCGGCAATATGGGTGACCACATGGTCCATGAATCCGCGGTCATGGGTAACCAGCAGCACCTCCCTGGGCCAGGAGGTCAGAAACTGGGAGATCCATCGAATGGAGGTGATATCCAGGTAGTTGGTGGGCTCATCCAGAATGAGCAGATCCGGTTCCGACACCAGCACTTTGGCCAGATTCAGCCTGACCTGAAAACCGCCGGAAAAAACAGCAGGATCCCTGTCCATATCCAAAGGGGAAAATCCCAGACCGGCCAGCACTTTTTCCGCTTTCCAATAGTGTTCTTTTTCCTGGTCAGGCAGCCCTGTCATGGCTTCTTCGCGCACCGTGTTTTTTGTAAACACAATTTTCTGGGACAATATGCCCATGCGGTATCCGGCAGCGCAGTTAATCCTGCCATCATCCGGGTGATCATATCCTGCAATTATATTCAGCAGGGTGGTTTTTCCGTGACCGTTTCTGCCCACCAGGCCCACCCGTTCGCCGGGATTTATCTGCAGGCTGGCATCATCAAACAGGGTCTGGTCACCAAACCCCTTACAAATGGAGTCAATTGTCAACATAATACATCAGCTGTAACATGGGTTTTTATCTTTTGTATTTTTGGATAAATAAGATATGATTATAACATCAGCAGAAGAATTTTTAAACATCAGATTTTGCTTGACTTGGAATTTCAATCTTGCAAAGTTACAAGTGATATGCAGTTTCACTATATAATGAAGAGGCAAACATGACCAAATATATCTATGAATTCGGCCCTGAAAATACGGAAGGGGATGCATCCTTAAAAAATCTTCTGGGCGGCAAAGGTGCCAATCTGGCTGAAATGGCGCGTATGGGTCTGCCGGTACCTCCGGGATTTACCATTTCCACGGCATGCTGTAACCATTATTTTGAACTGGGGGGCCGGTTTCCCCCTGACCTTGAGCCGCAGATCATGGCTGCCCTGGCCAATATTGAAAAACAGATGGGACTGGTATTCGGTGATCCTGAATCCCCCCTTCTGGTGTCCTGCCGGTCCGGGGCCAGAAGTTCCATGCCCGGGATGATGGAAACCATTCTCAATGTGGGATTGTGCCCGAAAACCATTCCCGGTCTGATGGAAAAAACCGGGAATGAATGGTTTGTGTATGATGCCTACCGCCGGTTGATCATGATGTACGCAGATGTGGTCATGGAAAAAGCCGAACAGGTTGTGCCTGAAGACGGCATGGGGATACGGCTGAATCTGGAAATGATGATGAACAACCTGAAAAACGACAAAGGATATGACAACGATACCGACATTTCCACCCGGGATATGAAGACTTTATGCGACCGGTTCAAAAAAAAGATACGCCAGTATCTGAAAAAAGATTTTCCCGATGATCCCCATGCACAGCTCATGGGGGCAATAGGGGCGGTTTTCAAGAGCTGGAACGGAAAACGCGCGGTTTCCTACCGGCGCATTGAACATATTCCCGATTCCTGGGGAACAGCGGTGAATGTACAGAGCATGGTGTTCGGCAATATGGGAAAGACCTCTGCCACAGGTGTGGCATTTACCCGCGATCCTGCCACCGGCAGGAATGTTTTTTACGGGGAATGGCTGGTGAACGCCCAGGGCGAAGATGTGGTGGCAGGCAGCCGTACCCCCAACCCCCTGAACACCGACACGAAGAATATGCAGAACCAGCACTTGTCATCCCTGGAAGAGGCCATGCCAAAGCTTTATGACCAGTTGTATGATATCAGAAACAAACTGGAATTCCATTACAAGGATATGCAGGATATTGAGTTCACTATTCAGGAAGGCAGGTTGTACATGCTCCAGTGCCGGGTGGGTAAACGAACAGCTACTGCTGCCCTGAACATGGCAATGGACATGCATGAAGAGGGAATGATCGATGAAAAGACCATGGTTTGCCGTCTGAATCCCAAATCCCTGGATGAAATGCTTCACCCGATAGTGGATCCGGTACAGGAAAAACTTGCCGTAAAGGTGGCTGAAGGTCTGCCGGCCGGACCCGGCGGGGCCTGGGGAAAAATTGTATTTACAGCGGAAGATGCTGTCCAGATGGCCAAAACCGGTGAAAACGTGATCCTGGTCAGAGAAGAAACCAATCCTGAAGATATTGAAGGCATGCGGTCTGCCGCTGCCATACTCACGGCAAGAGGCGGCATGACCAGCCATGCGGCCCTGGTGGCAAGGGGATGGGGAAAGTGCTGTATTGTGGGTGCCGGTGCCCTGAAGATCGATGCAAAGACCCGGCAGGTGCAGGCAGGTACCCGGATTTTCAACGAGGGGGATATTTTTACCTTGAACGGCACCCGCGGGATCGTTTATGAGGGCCGGCTTACAATGAAAGATGCCCTGGAAAATCCCAAATTCAAAAAATTCATGGCCATTGCCGACCGCCACCGGACCATGGGGGTGCGCACCAATGCGGATACCCCCGAAGATGCGGCAACCGCCCTGGAATTCGGGGCACAGGGCATCGGACTTTTCCGCACGGAACATATGTTTTACGGGGCTGATTCAGACCGGCCTTTGTTTCTGCTGCGGAAAATGATTTTAAGCAAAACAACAGAAGAACGCCAGGTTGCACTGGATGAGCTGTTTCCCTTTGTGAAAGGGGAAATTTTAAAAACCCTTGCTGTCATGGACAATCTGCCGGTTACCCTGCGCCTGCTGGATCCGCCCCTGCATGAATTTGTTCCCAGCTCGGAACAGAACCAGATGGAAATAGCCAAGGCACTGGGTATAGATATTGAGGAAGTAATCAAGCGGAGCATGCTTCTCAAGGAATCCAACCCCATGATCGGGCACCGGGGGGTACGCCTGGGAATAAGTTTTCCTGAAATTACCAGAATGCAGGTTACAGCCATCTTTGCGGCATCTGCCGATCTGATTAAACAGGGCAGCCATCCTTTGCCGGAAATCATGGTGCCGGTCACCTGTAATGAAAAAGAACTGGCCTTTACCAAGAAAATTGTTGACGACTGCCATAAAAAAGCCCTGGAAACCCATAATCTTGAACAGATACCCTATCTGTTCGGCACCATGATTGAAATTCCCAGGGCTGCATTGATTGCCGACAAAATGGCCAAAGATGCCCAGTTCTTTTCCTTTGGCACCAATGATCTCACCCAGATGACCTTTGGTTTTTCCAGAGATGATATCGGATCTTTTATGAACGACTATATAGACAATGCGATCCTGGACGCAGATCCTTTTGAAACACTTGATCAGGAAGCGGTGGGCAGCCTCATTGAAATCTGTGTGGACCGGGGAAAAAAAACCCGTCCGGACATCAAACTCGGGATCTGCGGTGAACACGGAGGAGATCCCGATTCAGTGGTATTCTGCCACAAGGCAGGTCTTACCTATGTTTCCTGCTCCCCTTACCGGGTGCCCATTGCACGGCTGGCAGCAGCCCAGGCCGCCATCATGAATAGTTAAATCAAGCAGGCCCTCTGCCGGTTTCACCCGGAGGGCCTTAGTTAATATCCAGCCTGTAGCGTGACCAGCCGCAGCGTTCTTTATATGGATAGCGCATCAGTTCGGTGGCAAGAATGGAAAAATTTTCGGGCCGGGTGGTAAAATACATCACTTTTTCCCTGTCTATGACGGTTTTTACTCCCAGTGCCGCATAAAGTGTTTTGGCCGTATCTTCCACAAAACACTGTACCGCCCCTGTGATGATAACCAGATCTGATTCAGTCCGCACCATATACACATCAATCATGGTAATTTCAACGGATTTTCCTTTGAAATAGGAGTCGGGTCCTATGCGCGTAAGCTCACAGGTTATAAAATTTGTAAACCCCCTTTCATACCGGCTGAAATCTTCAGCACCCCGGGAAAATCCCGCACTGAACAGAAACACAATGAAAAACACAATTGTTAATACCAGATATACGGGTGTGAACCCTTTTTGTGTCATGATGGCGCCTGTTCCCTGTCAATGGCAGGGGGTTGTTCAGCGGGCATGTTTTTGATCAGATTCAGAATATTTTTTTGCAGGTTTTTGAGGACCATGGGGAGGAGAACCACAGAACCCGCTCCTGAAAACAGGTTTTGATAGTGCTGCCGGGTTTTGGAATCACGGTACCCTGTTTCCACCATAACAGGAATTTTATGGTCTATTTTCAAAATCTGTTTTACAAAAGTTTCTGTTTCAACACCCGGGGCCTTGTGGTTGGCAATTACCATTTTAAACTTTCCCGGCTGGGTCCTGAACATTTCCAATGCCCGGGCACCGCTTCTGGAGATAATGGCTGTATATCCCAATGTATTGATGACATCGGCAATCAACTGGCTGCGTGTATCATTGGTATCAATTACCAGAATATGCTCGTTTCCCCCTGTAATGGATATTTTTTCACCGGTATCAACTGACTTGAAAAGAGCGGACCAGTTCTCATTGGTAACAGGATGCAGCCGGGTGACATCAATTTCATAGGCACGGGAAGACACAAACAGATCGTTTTCATCATCTGCGACCCGGGCAATGAACTGGTTGTTTTCGGCAATATACTGGCGCAGCCATGTGCGATAGTTCAGATCGTCTCCCTTGAGGATCAGCAGCTTGGGTCCGGCGTGGGTATTCACCTGGATGGAATGATAAATCCGGGGTGTCTGGGAATAGGGTACCTGGGTTTCCTTGTAATTTTCAGCCAGAAATTCAACCATGAAATCCCTGGCAGAACAGGGAGTGGCCGCCAGCACCATGATAAGCAAAAAACCTGTTATATGTTTCATGATACATTCCTTTCAGGTTGCAGCACAAATATACCAGATATCGGCAAAACTCACAACATTCTTGAACCCCATATCATAAGCCAGCATATAAAAAACAAAGCCAGAAAAAAACTTCCCAAAATATTCATCAGCCTTTTTAGATCATTTTTACGTCTGGCCCGGAATTGTGCCAGAATCATACCGAAAATACTGATGGCAAGACCTGAAAAAATAATATATAACAGGTACTGTAAAAAACGCAGGTCCCAGACAGTTCTCAAATCCAGTTGGTAAAACCGGTCAAAAAAAGTTTCAAACTCCGGTTGTGCCCGGTGAAAGACCAGCATGGATACAAAGAGAAATATCCAGGCCAGCAGATGAAGGGCAGTGAATACCCTGGCCCAGATATCTTTTGACTTGCGCCGCTCAAAGGGTTTTTTGCCGGGGGTGATCAGGTAATCTCCTTAAGGGATTTTAGGGGGAACATAATTGTATATATTTATATTATGGTTTTGCCATGAATGAAATAGTTCTTTCCAAAAACCAGTTTCTTGAGCTGAAGAATCTGGTTTATCAGACTTCGGGGATCAATCTGCATGAAGGCAAAAAAGAATTGCTCAAATCCAAACTTGCCAAGCGGATGCGTCTGACCAGAAAAAATTTTGATCAATACCTGGCCTATCTGGCAGCCAATGAACAAGAAGTGGTTGAATTTATAGATACCGTCACCACCAACCATTCCTATTTTTTCCGGGAAAACAACAGTATCGCATACATGGTGCAGCATTTTCAAACCATTGCTGCAAAAAAAAACAAGGTGTTCAAAATATGGTGTGCTGCATGTTCCACAGGAGATGAACCCTATTCCATTGCTATCCAGCTTCTGGAAACCAGTCTTGATTTTTCCATTTTGGCCACAGATATTTCCCATTCGGTTCTGCCTACGGCTGTCAGGGGTATTTACCGCATTGACAAGTCCAGAAATATTCCCAACGTCCTTCTGAATCGATACTTTCAACAGGGCTCCGGCAAGTATCAGGGCCATGTCAAAATAAAAAAGCAGGTGCAGGCATATATCAGTTTCCAGCGCTTCAATCTGATTACAGACACACCGCCCGACCATGGGTTTGATGCTGTGGTCTGCAGAAATGTAATGATATACTTTGATCTGCCCACCAGCGAAACAGTGGTGAACAAACTCTACGGGGCGGTGGCGCCCCAGGGCTTTTTTGCCATTGGCAATGCGGAAAGCCTCATGAACCTGACACACAAATTTTCATCCATACCCAAGGTTCCATCATTGTATATTAAGTAGTGATACTTCTTTAACCGGACTTTGATCAATATGGCAGATGGGCATCGACCTTAAAACGTCGGGTGATCATTTCAATGATTTCTTCGGCGCTGTTTTCAATAGGTTTGCTGCTCACATTGATTATGGAATACCCTTTGGCAATATAGTGGCGGTGGGCCATGAGAATTTCCTCTTCAATATCCTTTTTCGAGGAATAAGCCTTCATATCTGATGTCCCAAGACTTTCCTGGCGCATTTTCCGATGGGCCACAAGCTGTTTGGCATTGATGTTCAAGGCAAAAATCCGCCGCCGGTCAACTGCATCCAGTATGGCCGGCATGGGAACACCGGGAACAAAGGGAATATTGGCCACCTTCCATCCCAGCACCGCCATATACATGGACAAAGGGGTCTTGCCGGCCCGGGACAGCCCCAGCAGGATAATTTCCGCCTCATGGAGGGTTTCCGGATTCAGACCGTCATCATGGGCCAGGGCAAAATCGATGGCAGATACCTGCTTGAGATTCACCTGGTGGCGTTCCCGGTAAAGGCCTGGTTTTTCCAGGGGATCCTGGTTTAAAAACGCCTGTATTTTTGAAAGCACCGGGCCCATGAGGTCTATGGTGACAATTTTATATTCCATGCCCTTTCGGGTGAGGTATTTTCGCAGGTTTGTGTTGACAATGGTATGGACGATCAGGCTTTCAATATCCTTGACTTTGTCGATGAGTTCATCCACCTGGACCTCGGAACGGATCTGGGGTACTTTGACAACTGTTATTTTGTTATCGGGAAACTGGATCAGTGTGGACTCCACCAGGTGAAAGGCATTGATGCCCTCTCCGCAGGATGCAATATAAATCATTTGGAAGGCGGAAGGATCAAGGGAGGCAATCATGAATTAATTCCTTTATTGCAGACGGTTTTTGTTTTATAATACCCTTGTTTTACAAGAGGTGTAAATACTATAACCTGAAAGTATAGGAAAAACAAATATGGCGCACCAGGATAAAGGGCATTATGCAGGCAAACATCCGGATCAGAAGACTGATCCGGTCATTGCTGCAAAACTGCAGGATATCGCGGACAAAAACCAGCTAAGCTGCGCATCTGCCCATAAAGCTGCGGCTGAACTGGGAGTTACCCCCAAAGAGATCGGGATTCAGGCAGATCTGATGGAATTGCGCATTGTTAAATGCCAGCTGGGACTTTTCGGCTATGAACCCGAACAAAAACGGATTGATCCGGGCATTGATGTTTCAGATGATTTGTGGGCAAGAATTGAAAACCAGAGTACTGACGGCCGAATATCCTGCCGTGAAAGCTGGGACATTGCAAAGGAATTCAAGATCAGCCGCCTGGATATGGGATCTGCCTGTGAGAAAATCCGTATCCGTATCAAACCCTGCCAGCTGGGAGCATTTTAAAGAGCGGTCATGGTGGTGGGGTGCGGGCAGATCAGGTTACGGCTGTATGATATCCATTCGTTAAAAGCCAAGCGAAAAATTGTAAAAAGCATTGTTGCAAAAATGCAGAACCGGTTCAAGGCTGCGGTGGCGGAAACCGAATTTAATGACAGCCATGAATGGGCCGGTATCGGGTTTTGTATTGTGGGAAATGACAGTGCCCGGGTGAATTCACAGGTGGATAAAATATTTAATTTTGTGGATGATATGGGGCTGGCCATGGTTGCAGATACAAATATGGAGATCATTCATCTGTAGCATCCCGGGGTGATGCCAGTTTTTTGCGGGTTTTCTGTTTGCGCCGCAGTTTCTGTCTGCGGATTTTTTTTATGTGTTCCTGCCGGGCCGTATCTGTGCCTGATTGCAGGGCTTCAATCTTTTCAGCCAGGGCCCGCAAAGCCAGAAAACGGTTCAGGTGCAGGGACCGGTGCTTGCCAACTTTTACGGACAGACCGGTTTTTTTGTGGCGGATAAACACTGCGGAAGAAGATTTGTTCACCTTCTGTCCTCCCCTGCCCGACGCTTTGATGAATTTTTCTTCCAGATCTTTTTTTTGAATACCCAGATCAGCCAGCTTCTGTTCCAACGCAGCCAGTTTTTTTTCATTGGGTCCCATGCTATTGTCCTTTTTGGCCGGCTTTCATCCAGGTATTCTTCCAGAACATGCGTGTCAGTCCACAAGCTTGCCCAATTGTCTGAGCACCGGATCAAAATGCTGGTGGACTGTCTGATACACTGTCCGGTTCAAGGTGTCATAAAACCGGTGATTGTCCATATCCGGTGTAAATTCATCACCGTAGACAACCATTTTTCTCACCGCATCCTCATAGGAGTCAAAGGCCTTCATTGCCATGCCCGCATTAATGGCACACCCCACAGATGCCGAGCTTTTCATTTGATTTCTGCGCACCGGTATGCCGAAGACATCTGCAAAGATCTGCATGAACACATCGGCATTGGAGCCCCCGCCGGAAATCACCAGGTGTGTAAAAGGAATGTTCAGCTCTTGCGCCATGGGATCCATGTGATTTTTCATGGTAAGGGCAATGCCCTCTAAAATAGACCGGTAGATGTGGGACCGGGTGTGGCGGCCGTCAAAGCCGAACATCACCCCTTTTCTGAACACCGCATCCACCGGAGGGGCCCAGTCATGCACAGTGAGCAGGCCTTCGCACCCGGGTGGGACCCCGGCTGCCTCCCGGTTGAACATCTCTTCCACAGATACCCCTTTTTTTTTGGCCTCGGTTGTTACACCGGTGCCGAACTGGTCGCAGAACCAGCTCACCGTCCACATGCCCCGGCGCACCCCCATGCATTCATAGATGTATTCAAAGGGTATGGAAGCGGGAAAAGGCCAGAAATGTGCGGCATCTTTTTTGTTTTCATGGCCATGTGCCATGGCACCGATATAGGTGCCTAAAGATACAAGGCCCACCCCCGGATCAAGGGACCCTGCCCCCAGGGCTTCCACTGCCTTGTCATGGGCTGTGGCCACTACGGGCAGTCCTTTGGGAAGACCGGTCAGATCAGCTGCCCGGCCGGTAACATGTCCCAGAATCTCCCCTGGTTTGACCACATCAAACACCATATCCCGGGTCAGGTTGCACCTGCTGAAATCTGTATCATCTGCACTCCAGTCCCAGGCATCCTGGTCCATGGGCCAGTGCCCAAGATAATTGGCGCAGGTATCTGTAAAATTACCTGTCAACCGGTGGGTAATGTATCCGGAAGAGGTGGTGACATAGCGGACATCCCCGTATGACGGGTGGTATGTATAAGGGGTGTTCATACGTTTGTCCATCCAGGAAATAACCGGATGGGCCAGTTCTCCGTTTTCTTTGAGCAAAGACAGGCAGCATCGGATAACACACAGCCCCAGGGCCAGAATCTGATCCGGATGCCTGCCCATCTGGTTTTCAAACCGGCGCATGGCTTTTTTCAGGGCTTTTTTCAGGGCTTCCCAGAGATCATCATCAGGGTGTTCCGCCAGAAGCGGTGCCGGGATCACCATTTTTTGCAAAGCATGGCCTGCTTCACACACAATGTTGCCATTCAGATCAAATATCACCACCTTGGCACTCTGGGTGCCCACATCCACGCCCATCACATATGCATCATCCATCATTTATTTTCCATAAAACGGTTTTCAGGTTTTTTATTTTTTTTCCGGGAGTTTACCGGGGTTCCACAGGTTTTCGGGATCCAGGATCTGTTTGAGGCGCATCTGCCACTTCAGATAGGCCGGCAAAGGGCCCCTGCCAAACAGATCTTTTTTCCTGAGGCCTATGCCATGTTCGCCTGCCACGGTTCCCCCCTTTTTGTGCACCTGGTCAGCCCAGTGTCTGATGAGCTGTTTTCCTGCGGCAAAGGATGCTGCATCTTCGGGAAGCAGGTTTACATGCAGGTGATTGTCCCCTGCATGGCCGAAAATTGCACCTTTCAGTCCGGCTGCTGCCATATCATTTTTGTACATATGGATAAGATCCGTCAGAGAAATATGGGGTATGACCATGTCCGTTCCCAGTTTGGTGATCTGTGCATCAGACTGTCTGGCCATGTCCACCAGGTGGTTCACCGCTTTTGGCGCGGCCTTTCTGAACAACCGTATCCGGGGCAGATCAACGCTGGAACAAAAGGCCCAGGTGTTGTCAGGGTCACACCCGAAACTTTCTGCCCTGTCCATAAGGGACTGGGCAGCATCTTCCACTGCATCTTCCCTGGTGCCGTGAATTTCCAGATACACCGCCCCTGTAAACTGCGGATCCACCTCCGGCAGGGCCTTGAGCCGGGAATTGCTCTGTTTCAGGGTCTGAATGGCATCCATGGTCCTACGGTCCATGATTTCCATGGCCGCTATCCAGGCACTGTCAGAAGAAGGTTTGCTCATCCGGATGGCTTCAATGAACCCTGCTGCCTGATCCAGGGAATTGAAAAAAAAGGTGATACCCCACATCTGGGGCGGCAGGGGCAAAAGTACCAGGGTTAATTCACAGATGACACCCAGACGTCCTTCGCTGCCGATAAAAAGATCCACCAGATCCGGGGGACTGTTTTCAGAAGACAACAGGTTTCTGCCGGCCGGTTTCTGCCAGGACAAAGGCAGCCTGCCCTGACATGCCCGGTACCGACCTCTGGTAATATCACATATCTGTCCCCATGGGTCCACCACTTTTACGGCCTGGATATATCTGCCTGTGGCACCGTAATAACGGGCGCAGATCCCCCGGGCATTGGTGGCGGCCATCCCTCCCACAGAAGCGGTGTCTTCCGTGGGATCAGGCGGCCAGAACCAGGGGGTATCCTTTTGAAAACGATCGAGCACTGCCAGAGACCGGGCATCCCAGCCTGCGGTATCAAACCGCCGGGCAGCCACCTGTTGGTTGAGGTCAGCCAGGGTCAGCCCCGGCTGTGCCTGCAGGCAGTACCGGCCTTTGTCATCTGTGTGCATGCCCGTAACTTTGTTCATGGCAGAGACATTGAGCACATGGCCTGTAACAGGTACTGCACCGCCGACAATGCCGGTGCGGCTTGCCTGTACCGTAACAGGCACCTGTTTTTGGTACAGGCAGGTGACAATTTTTTGCACATCAGATATACAGGCTGGAAATGAAATGCTCTCGGCACTGCCCCGGGTGCGGGATTCATCATGCAGGTAATCTGTATGACGGGATCCAAACGGTTGTATCAGATCAGCCATTTTTTTTTCTCTCCCTTATCAGAAGGTCAAGCGCCGAAAGTACCGCAGTCAGGTCATCCACAATACCCACATCCGCTTTTTTGAAAACAGGGGCATCAGGATCGGTGTTGATGGCCACGATAAATTGTGCGTTCTTGATGCCTGCGCTGAAGACCCCTGTGCCGGACACACCCGCCACTATGCACAGGGCCGGAGATACCACTGCACCGGACACCCCGATGAGCCGGTCCATGGGCAGCCAGCCGTTCATGACAACCGGCCGGCTGGCTGCGATTTCAGCATCCAGGCTGCCGGCCACCGGCATGATTCTGTCCAGTTTTTTTTTGGTTGAGATACCGTTTCCCAGCACAAGGATCCGGGCTGCACCTTCAAGCACGGATACCTGCGCTTCACCATTGGATAAGGATTCAACTGATTTCAACCACCCGGGTTGTGCAAAACCGTCACAGGGCACATCAGTCACCGGACACCCGGGGGCAACCGATTTCAGCAGGGATCCGGCTGTTCTGGCAGCTGACAGGCACCAGGGTTTTTTGTCTAAAAGAAACTGTGCCTGCATATGGCTGCCATAGACAGAGCGCCCTGCAACAAGTGAGGTTTTGTCCTGTAGTGTGCAGGTTTCAACCTGGCTGCAGAAACTGCCTTTCAGGCGGTATCCCATGCGGACAGCCAGGGTTTGTGAAAGGGTGGCGCTTCCAAAAAAATACAGGTCTTTGGGACATTTTTGGACGGTCCGGGACAGCATATCCAGCAGCTGTTCCGGTAAAAAAGGGGCACTGGTTTTCATTAAATAAATATGTGACAGAGGAACATCCCATTGGGGAACAGAACCAGGGGGCCGGCCTGTGTGAATCAGCCACAGATCCAGTGCTGATATCCCATCTGCCAGTGCTGATACCAGTCCTGCCATATCCGCTGCCTGCCGGGCAATATGCGGTGCATCTCCCACAAGTACAATGGCAGCTTTCATGTCAGAAACCGCGGCTTAATGTATTGTTCAAAAAGCTGGTGCGCTTTTTTTTCAGGGGTGCCGGTTTCAATAAAGGTACAGTTCCTGTCGGTTTCACAGGGTTCCAGCCGGACCAGGGGCGGATCCATTTCAGCCAGGTGTCCCGGGTCCAGGTGCAGATCTGCCAGGGAGCACACCTGAACGGTTTTTTTTCTGGCTGCCATTTTCTGTTTCAGGGTGGGCACCCGCAAAAAGGAATTGTCCGGGGCATTGCCCAGCACCAGGACCAGGGGCAGGGCCGCAGTGTGAACCAGGTTTGCGCCGTCTGAACAGGACCATACAGTCAGATACCCGGATCTGTCCCATGCCAGCCGGGTCACATCTGCAATACATGGCCACCCCAGGCGTTCTGCAACCAGCGGTCCGGTCTGGCAATTGTCTCCCTCCCCTGCCCTGGGTCCCAGGATTACCAGATCCTGATCCAAGGATCGGAATACATGGGCGGCAATAATGCTGGAAACAGCCTGTGGGGAAAACCGCAGGTCCATATCCGCTGCAATGCGCACCGCCCTGTCATATCCCACCGCATACAAATGGCGCAGAAACAGATCCGCCCCGGCATCATCAATGGTCAGGGCGGTGCGCTCCCAGGCAGTGTCTTTGCCTGCATCAGAACCGCCCAGAGCCAAAGCTGTCTCAAGGGCACTTTCCTCATAGCAGTTGAACACCTGTCTGGCAAATCCCAGGTCCACCCGGTTTTTTTCATCAGGCTGCCAGTCTGCGGCAGATACCATGCCGTAATCAGGCATTATCTTGAAACAAACCGTGAGTTTCATTCTTCTATGGGAAAGATGGTACCCTTGTTCATGATGCCGTTGGGATCAAACACATCCTTGAGGGATTTCATGATATAATAGGCACTGCCGTGTTCTTGTTTTGTCCAGGGGGTGCGGTATTTGCCGATGCCGTGGTGGTGCACCATGGAGCCCCCGGCTTTGAGGGTTTCTTCAACAATGATGGCATTCAGGGGAATGTGATATTTTTCAAGCTCTTCTTCCGGTTTGCAGTCTGTCATGTTGTAGTCATACACAAAATACATATTGGTGCCGGTCTGGTAACTGTGTGAGGAGTGGCCACCGAGCATGGTCAGATCATCCACATGGGCAAATTCATTTCTGATTCTGTCCAGGGCGTTTTCATAAATGGCATGAATGTTGCCCCAGTTTCCGGAAACCTCTGTGGTAAAACCGGTGTTCAGGGTTTTGCGGATCAGCTCCTTTTCTTCCACCAGCTTTTCCGGTCCCCAGTTGAGATGATTGAACCAGTTTTCAATAATTTTGGATTCAATTGGGGCCCATCCGGTATATCGGGCCACAATCTCTTCAATGCCTTCCGCAGTGGCCCTGACAATCTTTTCCGGTCCCTCTGCCATGAACATGAGCACGCACCTGTCAGGGGCAAACTGGTCAAATCCGTGCTGTACACCGTCTTCAGCATCATAGAGCCGGGCAATGGAGGGACGGTATCCAGCGGTCATGACATCCCTGAGAATATCAAATCCTGATTTCATGTCATCCAGGGCCCAGGCCGCAAACCGGTTGTTTTCCGGATAAAACCGGTACAGTTTCAGGGTAACTTCCGTGATATAGCACAAGGCCCCTTCGTTGCCGATGATCACATGCCGGATATCAGGTCCGCAGGCCCGCCTGGGCACGTTTTTGATCCGGGTGATTTCACCGTTGGGAAACACAGCTTCCAGCCCCACCACCATGTCTTCAATCCCGCCGTAAAGCGTGGAAAACTGGCCAATGCTCCGGGTGGCCACAAGCCCTCCCATCATGGCCAGCGGTTTGGACTGGGGAGAATGTCCAGTGGTCAGTCCCTGCTGCCTGCACGCGTTTTCCAGTACCTCCAGGTTCACCCCGCACTGGGCTGTTGCCAGCATGGACTCAGGATCAATGCGGATAATCTGGTTCATGTCTGATCCGTCCAGGACAATGGAGTTTTCAACTATTGTTTCAAGACCGCCTTCTGTAGCGGAACCTCCGGTTTTCGGCACGCAGTTTATCTTATGCTCATTGGCAAACTGCAGCACCGCTGAGACCTGGTGTGCATCAAGCGGTTTCACCACTGCCGCCGGGATGGGCAGCGCATAGATGCCGAATACGGCCTGTACTTTTCTGTACCGGTCAACGCTGTTTTCCTTGAGCACCTGTTCATCGGTGATCACCCGTTCTTTGCCGGCAATGGCGGCAAGGTTTTCCACAATGGATTGTCTTGATAACATGACGTTTCCTTTTTGGTTGTTTTTTTAAAAAAATTTTGAATATTTTCTTTCATGGCTGACACGGGTTTGTTTTTTTTCTTTTTGAAATGGTGTTACCGGACCAGATACCCCCCGTCCACCACCAGGACATGGCCGTTCACATAATCAGAGGCCTTTGAGGCCAGAAACACGGCAGCGCCCATAAGATCCCTGGTATCTCCCCAGCAGCCGGCCGGTATATGTTCCAGTACCTTCCGGTTGGATTCAGGGTTGCACCGGGTCTGTTCTGTAAGATCCGTTGCAAAATAGCCTGGTGCAATGCCGTTGACCTGAATATTGTATTCTGCCAGTTCATCGCAATAGGCTCTGGTCAAGCCGGTCAGGGCATGTTTGGATGCGGCATAGCAAGGTGACATACGCCCTCCAAGATAGGAAAACAAGGAACAGATATTAATGATTTTGCCGCTTTTTTTGGGTATCATGTGCCGGGCAGCCTGCCGGCTCAGCTCAAAGGCAGCGGTAAGATTGATGCCCAGCATGGGATCCCAGTCCAGGCGGTCAAATTTCAGCACAGTGTTGGTTCGGCAGATACCGGCGTTGTTCACCAGGATATCCACATCACCCAGTGCTGTCAGACACGCATCCATGATCTGCTCACATGCACCATCTTTTGTCATATCCACTGTCATGAATTCGGCTTTCACGTTCTGGGCCTGGAGCATGTCCCTGGTTTTGCCGGTTTCTTTGATCATACCGGGAATAAAAATATCAGCCCCGGCTTTGGCCAGGGCCATGGAAAAAGCTTGTCCAAGACCGGTGTTGCCGCCTGTGACAATGGCTTTTTTTCCTTTGAGAGAAAAAAAATCCATGGAAAAGGTGTTCAGGTTCATGGGAAAGGATATCCTTGGGGTTGGGGGTTAAAATTGGAAAAATATCATAAGGATGCCCCGGGATTTTGTCAATAAATATCCATCCTGGCATTCGAGGCTAAAGGGGCAAAACATGCTGAGGACACACAAGGGCTTGATCTGTATGGCGGCACCAGGCACACCAGCACAACCCAGATAGCACGGATTGCCGGAACAACAAATGCCCGGGCTGCATCTGAACATGATACAAACAAGGCCTTTGACAGATACTGCCAGTTTCAAAATGACACGGCTTTCAAAATGGCAAGATTATTAAGGCAGGAACCTGATGAATGCAGGTGTTATTGACTTTCCCAAAAAGGCCGGAAACAAATGAAAATGTTTACCCAGCACATACCAGCACTTTTTTGGGGCTTCCTTATACGCAAAAAACCTTGAAAACACCGTATTTTCAAGGCTTGTTATGGTGGAGGCGGCGGGAGTTGAACCCGCGTCCGAAAACGATCTTCCCTGGCTTCTACATACTTATCCTGAACTTTGATATTAGCCGCAAGGTCTCCTTCAGGAGGGATACCTTTTGGTATAGCCTGAAATATTCAACTGCTTTGGTTCAGGCAACCATAACAGCGGTCTTGCAAAGTCGACGCCCTGACCTGAGATCTGCAAGAGGGATTTCAGCAGGACGGCAGCGGGTGTTAAGCCGCTACGGCGTAATTATAATCGTCTGCGATTATCTTTAAGGCTTTGCCAAGTTTACGAGCTGACAAACGACTCGGTATGCTACCACGGGCTTCAAAATCTCCGTCGAAACCATTTCGCCCCCAAATTGTAAAAGATCAGATGCTGAATCAATCAATGCAATAATATAACAACCCTATGTCAAAAGTCAATATGGACGTTATGTGTTTGCCCCATGTCAGGAGGAATATTTTTTCCGGTCCCGGTCCATGTCCCGTTTGACGTCCCGCTCTTTGATGCTCTGGCGTTTGTCAAACAATTTTTTGCCTTTTCCCAGCCCGAGTAGGACTTTGATTTTATCATTTTTAAAATAAATTTTCAAAGGCACCAGCGTATAGCCCCTTTCCTTTATTTTGCCGATGAGTTTGGAGATTTCAGCCTTATGGAGAAGCAGTTTTCTGGTACGCATGGGTTCATGGTTGTCATTGTATGCAAATTTATAAGGGGAAATGTGCAGCTGGCGCAAAAACACCTCTCCCCTTCTGATATCAGCATAGGAATCCTGGAAGCTGACCCGCCCTTCCCTGATGGCCTTGACTTCTGATCCCACCAGGACAATACCGGCTTCAAATTCTGCATCGATATGAAAATTGTGCCGGGCCTTTTTATTGGAGGCAATAAGTTTTATATAATCAGAGGGCATGCCTTAATCTTCCATTTCTTTGTAGGGAAGAATATCTTTGTATTCTTCCTGGACAAACCGGGTAATCTCCTGGACTGTGGTAAACCCAAGAACTTTTTTGGCAAATATGCCGGCTTTTTCAAAATCCAAATCACGGACCATTTTTTTTATCACCGGGATGGAGGCGGCATTCATGGACAGATTTTTCAGCCCAAGTCCCAGCAGTACCGGTATGTTGATGGGTTCTCCTGCCATTTCACCGCACATCACCAGCTCTATATTGTTCTTTTTGGCAGCAGTAACGGTCATTTTGATCATTTTCAATACCGCCGGGTTCAAGGCCTGATATAAATGCGCCACCCGGCGGTTGCGGCGGTCAATGGCCATGGAGTACTGGATGAGATCATTGGTGCCGATGCTGAAAAAATCAACCTCCTGTGCCAGTTCATCAGCCATAAGGACAGCAGAGGGCACCTCTATCATGATGCCCAAAGCAATATCTTTGTTGAAGATTTTGTCTTCTTTGTCAAGTTCCAGAACCGCCTGATTGATAACAGCCTTAACTGCTATGATTTCTTCCATGCATGAAATCATGGGAATCAGCAGTTTTATATTGCCGAACGCCGCAGCCCGGAGAATAGCCTTGAGTTGGGTGATAAATATGTCTTTGTTTTCCAGGCAGAACCGAACTGCCCGCAGTCCCAGAGAAGGATTGGCCTCTTCCACAGGGTCGATATAGGGATTGAATTTATCACCGTTGATATCCAGGGTGCGGATGGTCACCGGCTGGGGGTTCATAAGTTCCACCAGTTCCTTGTATTTGACCAGCAGCTCATCTTCAGTGGGAAACCTTTCCAGATCCAGATACAAAAATTCGGTTCTGAACAATCCGATACCGGAAGCCCCATTGTCTTTTGCAGAGACCACCTCCTCAACCAGTTCAATATTGGCCATAAGGTTCAGGGCAACCCCGTCCGTGGTAACCGCCGGCAGATGGCTGTCTCTTTCTATATCTGCCCGGTAGGCTTCAAACCGGGCCAGGCGTTCTTCGTATTTAAACAGGGTGTCTTCTTCAGGATTGATGATGATGATACCGGAAGAACCGTCCACAACAAGAATATCATCATTATTGATACAGGTTGTGGCCCGGGCCAGACCGAAAACAGAAGGAATTTTTAAAGATTTGGCCACAATTCCGGTGTGGGAATCTTTTCCGCCCCTGTCGGTCACAAAGCCTTTGATACGTTCCAGCTGGATCTGGCTGGCATCGGCAGGACTCAGATCATGGGCCACAATGATTACCCGTTTGTTAATATCTGCAATTTTGATATCCCGGGCCCCCAGAAGATAGGACATTATCTTGTCGGAAACCTGCACAATGTCATTGCCCCGTGCTTTTAAATACTGGTCATCCACCTGCTGAAACATGAGTTTCACCTGGCGGGCCACTTTTCTTAAGGCCCATTCCGCATTGATCTGTTCACTTTGAATAGTGTCAATGGTTTTGCCATACAGCATCTTGTCCTTGAACAACGCCATATGGGTTTCAAGAATAATCAGGGTTTCGCTCACATCTTCATCCAGGGCCTGTATTATCCGGGCATGTTCTTTTTTGGCTTTTGCCACGGCGTTTTTAAACCGGTCTATTTCCCGGGGTACCAGGGTATCGGCGACCGGATAGCGTTCGATGATATTGACCCCTTCTCTGTCCACCAAATAGGCTTTTCCAATGCAGATGCCCGGGGAACCGCTGATGCCTTTGAGGACCATTTCCCGGGGTTTGTCACGATTCATTCTGTTAATTCTCCAAATCCGTCATCAAAAAGAGATTTGATTTTATCCACCACTGCGGCATCTTTAAAAGATTTGGCCCGGATATGAATGCGGGCACCTTTTGTTGCGCACAGGGTTAAAATATCAATAATACTGGAAGACCCCTCGGAGCAGAAGAGGTGCGGCTGACCAAACAGTATTACGGGTGCCCCCCGGATGAGTTGTTCTGCGTGCCCGACGCGGTTCTGGAACACTTTAAAACGGTTGCGGAAAAAGGCGCGGAAGCCGAAAAAAGCTGGAACAAGGCATTTGATGCGTATAAAAAAGCGCACCCGGCGCTTGCCCAGGCGCTGATACACCGGATCGAAAAAACACCGGCAGAACACTGGGAAGCGGATTTGCCGCGTTTCACGCCGGATGACGGCCCCATGGCCACCCGCAAGGCTTCCGGCCTGGCCCTCAACGCCCTGGCGCAAAAGCTGCCCGACATGATCGGCGGTTCAGCGGACCTGGCCCCGTCGAACAAGACCATCATCAACAATGCATCCGATTTTCAAAAAGACACCCCCGAGGGCCGGAACATCCGGTTCGGCGTCCGGGAGCACGCCATGGGCGCCATTTCCAACGGCCTTTATGTGCACGGGGGATTCCGCCCCTTCTGCGGCACATTCCTTGTCTTTTTAGACTACATGCGGCCGGCCGTGCGCATGTCCGCACTCATGAAAACACCCGTAACCTATGTCTTCACCCATGACAGCCTGGCGGTCGGGGAAGACGGCCCGACCCATCAGCCGGTCGAGCACCTCGCATCGCTTCGCATCATTCCGAACCTGCTGGTGATCCGGCCGGCCGACGCCAATGAAACCATGGAAGCGTGGAAAATCGCCGTGACATCCCCCAGCAGGCCCACGGCCCTTCTTTTTTCCCGCCAGTCACTGCCCGTTCTCGACCGCGATCGCTATGCACCTGCATCAGGGCTTAAAAACGGCGCATACGTGCTTGCAGACAGCGATAGCAAACCGGATATCATCCTTATCGCTACCGGCGCCGAAGTCCATATAGCCATCGAAGCCCGGAAAACGCTCGCGGAAAAGGGCATCGCCGCACGCGTGGTGAGCATGCCCTGCTGGGAACTGTTCGAAGAAATGTCCGATGCCTACAAGGAATCTGTGCTTCCCGCCGACGTTCCCGTCAGGCTTTCAATCGAGGCGGGGGTTGCCATGGGGTGGGAGCGATACGTCGGGCCGGCCGGCGGAAGCATCGGCCTTACCCGGTTTGGCGCATCCGCGCCGGGAAATACG
>JAWOEP010000507.1:0-4419 GCA_046482705.1 Desulfotignum sp. | reverse complement strand
TCATACCAGATGCATGCAATGTCGCTGGTATCGATAAAACTGTTGACCAGTGTGGTTTTACCGGAGCCTGCCGGTCCGCAGATCCATAAAGCACAGCTCCCCACAGATTCTGATAGAATGCTAAACAGACGGGTTCTGGGGTAGGTCTGTTGTAATTTGGGGCGGGAAAGCTTTACCGGAAAGATTTCTTTTGGCAGATCCAGTCTGGTATCCATTGGCTTTTCCACATGGCCCTTGTATCTCATATACCCAGGTTGAGAGATTCAGGTTCAGAAAAAAAAGAACATTGTGCAGAAATTTACCCGGTGGATGATAGTCTATTGTATAATCTAAAACTTATGGCATAACCGTTTTCTTCACGCATTACAGTATATTAAACTTCTCACAGATCCGGTGTCAATGTTTTTTTTCAAAGATCACAGCCAGGATCTGGCACCGGCAAAGTTCTTTTCGAAATAAGGATTGCTCAGCCGGGAACCGGATACCTGCCGTCCCTGTCCAGGGGCATGGATAAACCAGCTGCCACCGGTATAAATTCCCACATGGATGGATGTTTTTTTATCCGGCGCAACAAAGAACACAAGATCTCCCGGGACAAGCTGGTGCTTAAGAATCTTTCTTCCCTGGCTGAACTGGGAAGCAGCAGTTCTGGGGACCTGGATTCCGGCAATCTGGTGGGTAAAAAATACAAGACCGCTGCAGTCAAATCCCGGTTCAGGGGTGTGACCGCCCCAGTGATAAGGTGTGCCAATGCTTTCCATGGCTTTTGTTACGATAATTTTTCGGGTATCGGAGAGAAAGGACAAATCCGGAGCCGGTATTTTTGATTCTGGCGGGTCTGTTTCGGGATGGGGCTGCAGGGATCCGCCTGGTCCTGCAGGTTTGTGGTCTGCACAGGCCAGACAGGTCAAAGCAAGGATCAGTAATAAACAATACCGGCTTTCGGGCTTCATTGGCTATCCTATCATATCAATGACCGTACCCAGGGTTTCATCCCGGGTCTGAATGGTTTTGGCGTTGGCATCAAAACCATGCAGGGCGGTCATCTGCTGGACCATTTCCCGGGCAATGTCTGTGTTGGACAATTCCTTGAGGGAACCGTCGTTTTTAATGGGGTCTTCCACCAGGGGGCCGGCGGAGGTATCCTTTGAAATAACTGTGGATACGCCCCGGGGTTTTGCCTCCACATTGTGGGCCCTGCTGGACTTGAATTCATCAGACAGGACATTGGCGACGTTATTGGCACTGGCCCTTATCTGATTGGAAAACGCATGCATTGCAGACGAATTGTTTTGAATGGATGAAATCATTATTTTCTGCCTCCTTGTGTTTTTACCTTTTTTTTCAAAAAAGAAAACATGCAAAAAACATGCAGGCGGTTTGATTTTGTATCAAAGCATACAATACAGGGGTCTCCAGGGCAGGGCCCCGGTGCATACACAGGTGATAGTACCAATTATCGCCGGGCAATATGACAATAATTGTCATGGGTCATGCATTAAAAAACTTGTTTTTGTTGAAAACCTGTTAGATAGTTTATCCGGCAGTTGCAGATTCTCATGCAATCATTTGACAAAGGAGGTTATCCATGTTTTCCACTGACAATACGGTCATGCTTCTGGTGGACGTCCAGGGTCAGCTGGCCCAGCTGATGTATGAAAAAGAAAAGCTGTTTCAATCTTTGGAAAGATTGATAAAGGGAATGCAGATTTTGGGGGTGCCGATTCTGTGGTTGGAGCAGATACCTGGCAAACTCGGGCCGACAGTGGCGGATATTGCCCACCTGATGGCAAAAGAGTCCCCCATTGAAAAGGATGTTTTTTCCTGTTGTCAGGAACCGGTATTCATGGAAAAATTTGAAGCCCTGGGCAGAAATCAGATATTGATCACCGGCATTGAAACCCACATCTGCGTGTTTCAGACAGCCTATGAACTGCTTAACAGAGGATATGAAGTACAGGTGGTTTCAGATTGCGTGTCATCCAGAACCAAAGAAAACAAAGACATCGGACTTCGCAGAACAATACAGTCCGGGGCCCAGATAACCTGTGTGGAAATGGTTTTCTTTGAACTGATGCGAAGGGCCAAAGGAGATGCATTCAGGCAGATTGTGAAACTGATCAAATAGGCAAAAAACCTGTCTGAAAAAATGCTAAACAGACAGCGTGAAGGTATGGGTATCTGTTTCAGGCAGGCCATTGACCTTTATATAGGAACCGGCGGCATTTTCCATGCTGCCAAAGGCCCGGGATTCATTGGCGGAAGCTTGTTCTCTGGCCTGGAGGACCATCAGTTCCGAGGCTGCTTTTGCAGCAAGAACAGTGGCCCGGGAAGCCACTTTCAGATCCTGGGCAGACGGGTTGGCCGGTGCAAGGGCAGCTGTTTTTACCTGCTGCATTTTCCGGATGGTGGCTTGGGGGTCTCCGGGCACCGGGGATGCGTCAATACTGACCTCTCCGGCAACCGCATAGTTCCGGCCGTCCGGTCCCCGTTTATAAGCAAATCTGGCACCGGAGGTAACCACGCCCCCGCCTGCTGTCACATGGGCCATTTCATGCTGCCGGATCTGGGTATCGGTTTTTTTGAGTTCTGCCAGCAGCAACCGCTCTGCCCTGGTTAAAGTTACAGTGCTGCTGGATGCAGCAGAAGTTGTTTTTGAAAAAGGCTTTGGTTCCTGGTTGTCTGCTGGGAAAGTTGTGTTCTGGTTTTTGGGGGTGTGTTCTGCCTGGCCGGTTTTGGAAACTTGCGGTATGGGGGATGCATTTTTCGATGCCCCGAAACTATGGTTGTATGGTGCCGGATATATATTGCTTGAAATCTGGTTGATGGCCATGGCTTTTATTCAGCGTATATATTGTTTGTAAAATTGTTTAATATTACTGTAAAAATGTGTGATTTTCAAGTCATGAATTGGATTTCCCGAGACCTGTACAATAAATAAATTGACAATTTGTGTATATTTGCATAGTATTTGGGGATTCATTATGGCAACATTTATTTGCAAAGGGTATCTCATGGCGCGGGATGCAGCGGTTTCAAGAAAAACAAAAGAAACGCAGATCGAGATCCAAATGGATCTGGATGGATCTGGCAAAGCAGATATCTCTACCGGCATTGCCTTTTTTGATCACATGCTTACAGCCTTCAGCACCCATGGCTTTTTTGATCTTAAGATCCTGGCCAAAGGAGATCTGGAGGTTGACTGGCACCACACAGTGGAAGATACCGGTCTGGTTTTGGGGCAGGTTTTCTTATCAGCCCTTGGAGACAAAAAAGGGATACAGCGGTTTGGTGACAATTGCGTGCCAATGGATGAAGCCCTTTCCAGTGTGACCATTGATATATCCAACAGACCCTACCTTGTATATAACTTTCCGAAAAACCTTAAATCAGGTACTGCATTTGATGCATTTCTTGCCAGGGAATTTTTTCAGGCATTCTGTAACGAAGGCAGGTTCAACCTGCACATCAATGCCCATTACGGTATCAATGAACACCATGTGCTGGAATCCATATTCAAAGCCATGGGGCGCTCTTTGCACCAGGCAACCCGGATTGATGACAAGATTGCAGGCACACTTTCCAGCAAGGGCAGCCTGTGAGCATCACATATTTGCCTGGATCCCATAACACCCGGCACAAAAAAGATATGACATTATGATTATAATTCCTGCAGTTGATATTAAACAGGGAAAATGTGTCCGCCTGCTCCAGGGGCGCATGGAAGATGCCACCCATTATGCAGATGACCCGGCCGTTATGGCTGTAAAATGGGAAAAACAGGGGGCACAATTGATCCATGTGGTGGATCTGGACGGGGCGTTTGCCAAATCAGCAATAAATTTTGACAGCATTGCGCAGATCCTGGAACAGGTTTCAGTGCCCATCCAGGTGGGCGGGGGAATCCGGGATATAAAGACCATTGAAAAGTATATCAGCGCAGGTGTTTCCCGGGTTATCATCGGCAGTGAGGCAGTATATCGGCCGGAGTTTGTCAAACAGGCCTGTGAATTATTTCCAGATAAAATTGTGGTGGGCATCGATGCCAGAAACGGGATGGTGGCGGTGGAAGGCTGGAGCCGTACCTCGGAAACCCGTGCAGTGGACATGGCAAAACAATTTGCATCTGCAGGGGTGGCAGCCATCAATTTTACCGACATCCACCGGGACGGGATGCAGACCGGTCCCAATATTGAAGAAACCGCGGCTCTGGCCCGGGCGGTTTCCATACCCACTATCGCTTCCGGAGGGGTCGCCTGTATTGAAGACATTAAAAATCTGTGCCGGATTGCAGCTTTGGGGGTGACCGGTGTAATTACAGGAAAAGCGCTCTATGAGGGCACCCTTGATTTGGGTGAGGCCATACGAATTTCAGCAGCAGCATAATCATCTTTTCAGGTGATTGACAAGTCGTTTTAT
>JAWOEP010000497.1:0-2891 GCA_046482705.1 Desulfotignum sp. | reverse complement strand
CAGCACACATATGCCCCGAGAACGGCAGCCACCCAGGCCGGTACCATCCATCCAAAATAAAAAAACATCCCTGTAACAAGGATGGCCAATATAATAAATTTTATTCCCGGGACCGCCACAGGCAGTACTGCACGGCCCGGCCATTTTGTTTTATCCATCTATTTCCTTGTGCCGCATCTTCACCCCCCCATGGCCTGAAAAACCACAAAAAAACCAATGAAAGCATAAACAGGCAACCTACAACCTACAACCTACAACTTACAACCTACAACCTACAACCTACATATAAAAAAAAATCAACATCCTGTCAATACCAAACTGGTTGAACCACTGTCATTACAGGCAACTGGCCCAAACAGACCAGGGGCAAGGTCAAGAAGACACCTGCCCTAATTTGATTTTTTCCGGGGTGAGTGAAATTATCACCAGTCCGCAGAAAATAAGCGCTGATCCCGCAGCTGAGACAGGGGTGAATATTTCGCCCAGCAGCAGTACACCCAGGAGACAGCCGGTGAGGGGTTCCACCAGCATCACAATGGCTGTCCGGGATACCGGCACCACTGAAAGCCCTTTTGCCAGCAGCAGGTAGGCGCCGGCCGTGGCCACAAGTCCCAGATACAGCACGGCTGCCATGCCATGGACGGTCATCACCCGGGAAAGATCTTCTGTAATCACCCGGGGAAATACCAGGACCGCCCCCACGCACAGAATAACGGCAATACCCAGAACAGGGGAATGTTCTGCCACCACTGCCTTGCTTGCCACAAGGGAGACCGCATATCCGAATCCGGCAGCAGTGGCCAGCAAAATACCGGTGGTGTCTATGGTCACAGCACTGCCTGCCACAGTGAGCAGGATGCATCCGGAAATGGAGAGCAGGGAAGCTATCAGCCAGGTCCGGTTGAGGTGTTCTTTTTGAAAAACCGCACTGAGCAGTCCGGAAATGACAGGGGCAATGCAGATGGCCACAATGGTTCCCAAAGCCACCCCGGTTCTGGCCACTGCCTCAAAAAAACACAGCTGAAACAGGACAATGCCGCAGGCTGCAATAAAGGTGGGCACCAGGGGCGGGCGGAAGGAAAACACACTGGCCCTGCTGAATATCCCGGCCAGCAGCAGCAGGGCAGGACCACCGATGATCAGCCGCAAAGAACCGATGGCAGTAGAAGAGATGCCTTCCGGGGCAAGGGCCTGGGAGGTCCCGGTTGTGCCGAACAGCATTGCTGCCAGAATTACCAGCAAAAATCCTTTATATACCCTTTTTTTTTCCATTGTCTTCCTTTGCCAATTTTCAGACGATGGAGTATAATCTTTTAAGTGAATACAAACAACCAAAATCTTAACTGGTGTGTTCCTGCAGGGCAGTCCCGTCTGCAGGGCATAACCCCATCAGCAAAACCCATTTTTTTGGGGTAAAAAAAATGAAGCCTTTTATACCCGCATATATCACCACAAAAAAAACCGGACAGCTCAAAGAAAAGATCCGGGCAGCCTTTGAAATCCTTGGTTCCTGTACCCTGTGTCCACGGCAGTGCCGGGTGGACCGGACCAGAGATGAAAAAGGGTATTGTGCCACCGGAAAAACAGCGGAAGTTGCCAGTTTTGCCCCGCATTACGGTGAAGAGCCCCAGCTGGTGGGGGACAGGGGATCAGGCACGATCTTTTTTTCCCATTGCAGCCTGCAGTGTGTTTTCTGCCAGAATTATGACATCAGTATCCAGGGAAACGGCCAGGCTGCCGATGCAGATCAGATTGCGGCCATCATGCTGTTTCTGCAGGAAAAAGGATGCCACAACATCAATTTTGTGACCCCCACCCATGTGGTCCCCCAGATCCTGAAGGCCCTGGATATTGCCATCGACCAGGGACTGCACCTCCCCCTGGTGTACAATTGCGCAGGATATGAGCTGAGTGACACCCTGAAACTCCTGGAGGGCGTTGTTGATATCTTTATGCCGGATTTTAAATTCTGGGATCCGGCTGCAGCCAGGCGTTACTGCCGCGCGCCCGAGTACCCGAGGGCTGCAAAAACAGCAATCCTGCAGATGCATGCCCAAGTGGGGGATCTGGTTGTGGACAGCGCAGGACTGGCCCGCACAGGACTCCTGGTCCGGCACCTTGTGATGCCGGGCCGCCTGGAAGAAACCAGGCAGATACTGACCTTTCTCAAGGAAAAGGTCTCCGCCCGTACCCATGTGAATCTTATGTCCCAGTACCGGCCCATGGGAGAAGCCGCCCAATATGCGGGCCTGGCTCAGCCCCTGGCTGCCCGGGAATTCAAACAGGCCCTGCAGATGGCAAAGGAAACCGGCCTTCCGCTGATCCGGTGAAAAGAACATATTTTTTAGTGACTCCCCGATTGCAATTAGAAGCATGCAGACGGATGATATCATTTTTTGTTCCAAACTCTTCTTCAAGCTCTGTATAAATTGTTCCCAGGGTAAACAAATCAGGTATTCTCTGTTCAATGAGGATATCGATATCTGAATTTTCGCTATTGGAATTCCTTGCGACCGAACCAAAAACACCAATTCTTATGGTCTGTCCCCAATAATTACTCTATGATAAATATTTCAAACCAAACTTCTGATAATCTTCAATTTTACTGTCCTGAGTGACAAAGAAGCAGTTGTTTTTTATACAATGCCAGATCATTATTCTATCGAATGGGTCTTTGTGATTTTTAACTTGGGGTAACTCATTGTAAGAAGACATTAATTCATGACTAATTTCCAATATTTCAATCCCCATCTCTTTGGTCACCATTGGTTGAAAGAGTTTGGCATGCTATTCTACAGACTATTCAATATTGTAACCCACTTGATATGGACAGGATTGAATTTAATGAAGGCGTATTTGTTCCGCCTGTGCAGCAAGATCTATTGAACCAA
>JAWOEP010000487.1:0-2505 GCA_046482705.1 Desulfotignum sp. | reverse complement strand
CCTTCCTTAATGATTTCTTAGCTTCAGAATCATCTTCATCTTCTTGATCCATTGCCTTGAGTTGCTCACGTAATCGGGCACGCCTTGCTTCAAGCCCTTCCACCACCTCCTGCTCCTCCTTTGTCAACACTGGCGGGGAAACCCTCAGAGGCAGGCCGAACATGGTGACCAGGCAACGTCTTGTTTTTTTTCTTTACCAGCAGGCAGTAAAAGAAATCGCCCAGCGCAAAGAAGCGGAAAAAAAGCTGCGCGTGAGTGAAGAACGGTACCGGCATATTTATCATAAAACACCGATAATGCTGCATTCCATTGATACCCGGGGCAGAATAATCCGTGTTTCCGATCATTGGGTGGAAGTCATGGGCTTTGGCCGCAATGAAGTAATCGGTCAGCACCTGACTGATTTTTTCACCCCTGAATCAAAAAAATATGCCTTGTCAAAAATTTTTCCTGAATTTTTTAAAACAGGCTTTTTCAAGGATGTGCCCTACACGTATATAAAAAAAAACGGGGGAAAAATAGATATTTTACTTTCCTGTTACGGGGTGAGAGACGAAACCGGCAAAGTGGTAAGATCTCTGGCTGTAAGTGTGGATGTTACAGAAAAAAACCGTGCCCAGAAAGATCTGGAAATTGCCACGGAAAAGCTGTCCCGGTATTCCCAGGATCTGGAAAAACAGGTAAGCAGACGAACGGCACAGCTGGAAAAGGCCCAGGCCAGTCTGAAAAATTTGTCCAAAAATATCATTGCCTCCCAGGAGCGGGAAAAGGAACAGGTGGCCAGGGAGCTGCATGACCACTTGGGACAGGTATTGACTGCCCTGCGCATTGATACGGTCTGGCTCAAAAATCATCTGGCCGGACCGTGTGCAGATGCTGCCGACCGGGCTGAAAAAATGAGTGTTCTCATAGAAAATACCATTCAGGATGTCCGGGACATGTCTTACCGGCTCAGGCCCCGGGTTCTGGATGACTTAGGGCTGACCGATGCTTTGGAATCTTTGGTATCGGATTTTGAAAAACGGTCAAATGTTTCCTGTGTATTCCGGCAGGATTCTATTCCTGAAATAGATAAAACCCTTGCCACCGCCCTTTACCGCATCGGTCAGGAAGCAGTCACCAATGCCATTCGCCATGCAGATGCCACCGCCATCATTGTGGAACTGCGGGTGGACGACCATGGACTGGTGCTGACAGTGGATGATAACGGTATCGGATTTGACCCCGCAAAAAATACCAGACAAACCGGATTCGGCCTGGAGGGCATGATGGAACGGGCCGGCCTGGCAGGGGGGTGGCTGGACATTGCATCCATTCCGGGCCGCGGCACCCGGATCACGTGCAAAGTAAAGATGAAAGGATACACATGATCACAGTACTGCTGGCAGATGACCATGGCATTGTCAGAGACGGTCTTCGCAGGGTTCTGGAAGACAGCACCGACATCAAGGTGATTGCAGAAGCATCAGACGGAGAAAACGCCTTTGACAAGGCCATGGATAAAAAACCTGATGTGGCGGTGATCGATATTTCCATGCCCGGCATGGACGGGCTGGAAGTTGTGACCCGCATGGCCGCCTATTGTCCTGATATACCGGTGCTCATACTCACCATGCACGAAGAAGAACAATATGTGATCAGGGCCATTGAGGCAGGGGCTATGGGATATGTCACCAAGCAGTCCGCACCTGAGCAGCTGGTGGCAGCGGTGAAAAAAGTTCATGCCGGGGGCAGATATCTTACGGAAAAAGCCAGCGAAGCGCTGGCCCTGCGGTTCATACGGGGAAATAAAAACAAAGGGTTGACAGAATCATTGTCCATGCGGGAACTGCAGGTACTGCGCAAACTGGCAACCGGCAGCACCAACCGGGAGATTGCCGTAACCTATAATATCAGCATAAAAACGGTTGATACCTACCGATCCAGAATTTTGAAAAAACTCAACCTGCGCAATAATGCGGATTTGTCCAGATATGCTATCCAGCATCGACTGGTGGAGTTTTAATCAGAAACTCGGCAGCGTTGAGGCGGTCAAAATTGGCAAATATCTTGTTGAGGGTGGTTTTGCACTGGTCCATTTCTGCAAGGGAAATGTCCTGTTCCGCTTCCTGGAGCATTTCTTCCACCAGCGCCATTAAATCCTTCTGAAACGTCTTGGCTTTGTTGGTCAGATAGACCAGTTTGCTGCGTTTGTCCGATCGATCCGGGATCCTGAGAACGATATTTTTTTTCTCCAGAACATTGAGAAGCCGGGTGATGGCCGCTTTGTCCTTGACCGCGATACTGGAAAGCTCCTGCTGGGTCTGGCCGTCTTTTCTGTACAGGTGAATCAGGATACTCCATTGTTCATAACTGACATCAAATCCGGCATCTGCAAATTTTTTGGTCAGGCGTTTAATAATGGCCCGGGATGTTCTTCCCACAAGATAGGCAATGGAGGTATCAATAACGCGTTCAAAATTATCCGGTGCAATAGTATTCATGTGCATATGTTCAGTTTCAGGT
>JAWOEP010000474.1:0-9394 GCA_046482705.1 Desulfotignum sp. | reverse complement strand
CCCGGCATCGCCGAACCGCTTTCCCGTGATCATGTCGTCAATGGCCTGGTATGCCTCATCCAGGGTGGCGCAAATGATCACACCTTTACCGGCGGCCAGACCGTCAGCCTTGACCACGCAGGGCTCCCCTATAAACCTGGCATAGGCCTTGGCTTTGGCAGGATCGGTAAAGGCTTTTCCCATGGCGCAGGGTATATTGTATTTCTGCATGTGGTTTTTGGAAAACACTTTGCTGCCCTCCAGCCGGGCCGCTGCACGGCTGGGGCCGAACACGGCAAGTCCCTGTTCTTCAAATACATCGGCAATGCCTTTGACCAGGGGGCCTTCAGGTCCCACTACAGTGAGATCAATGTCATTGTCCTTTGCAAATGCAGCCAGGGCCTGGATATCTTCGGCATCAATGGCAACGGACTCTGCCAGATCCCGGGTCCCGGCGTTGCCGGGTGCGCAATAGATTTTTTCAACCAGGGGACTTTGGCCGATTTTCCATACCAGGGTGTGTTCGCGGCCGCCACCGCCCACTACAAGGATTTTCATTTGCTTCTCCTTAGATTTGAATTGTTGTGTTCTTCAATGGCCAGCTGGACCAGTTTGTCCAGCAATTGTGAAAAAGAATACCCGGCTGCCCCGGCAGACTGGGGGTACAGGCTGGTGGCAGTCATCCCCGGGATGGTGTTGGTTTCCAGAACAAAGATCTCTTCTTTTTTCAGGATCATGTCGGTGCGGGAATAGCCTTTGAGAAAAAGGGCCTGGTGTGCTTTAACTGCCAGATCCTGTGCCTGTCGGGTGGTTTCAGGATCAATGCGGGCCGGACAGATTTCTTCGGTTTCTCCTGCCACATACTTGGCTGTAAAATCAAAATATTCATGGCCCTGGCCCGGAATGATTTCAATCACGGGCAGCGCTTCCGGGTTCTCGTTTCCCAGCACACCGCAGGTGAGTTCAATGCCTTTGATGTAGGCTTCCATGATGATGGTGTCATCATGGGCAAATGCTTCCTGAACCGCCCTGTCCAGGTCCTGCATTTCTTTTACGATGGTCATGCCCACGCTGGAGCCGGCACAGACCGGTTTCACCACCAGGGGCAGGCCCAGTTCCCGGATCACTTCCGGTATGTCAATGGTATCTTTGGTACCAAAAGAGCGAAAGTCGGGGGTGGGGATATCCGCTCCCTGATACAGGCGTTTGGACAGCAGCTTGTTCATGGCCACAGCCGATCCCAGGACACCGGCCCCCTGGTAGGGAATATTCAGCAGATCCAGGAGGCCCTGGACTGTGCCGTCTTCTCCGAACGGGCCGTGCAGGATGATCAGGGCAGCATCGATTTTGGGGGCATCCATGACCAGTCCGGGCAGATCTGTTTTGGGATCATAGCGCAAAATGTCGTATTTGTCCTTGTCAAGGGCGTCAAATACCTGATTGCCGCTGTTCAAAGAAACGGATCTTTCTGAAGATATGCCCCCTGCCAGAAGGGCGAGCCTGATTTTTTCCATGATACTGTCCTTATCCCTGGATTATGGTTTGTCTTGCTTTTTCAAACTCCTCTTTTGTGATCAGATCTTTTTCATACAGGTCATCCAGCTGATGCATTTTACGTTCCGTTCTGTCAGCCTCTGTTTCAATGAGCCGGGTGTTTTCCTGGTTACCGGGGCTGTCCGGCAGAAGCCCCGTGTTTTCCTTTGCATTGATTTTGAATGCTGCAAGTCCGCCAAGCAGGCTGACTTCAATGTTTCGATCCTGCATTTGGGCATTGGAAAGCATGTCTTTTATCTGGGAGGAACCTTTCTGCATCCGCCGGTAAAAGAGCCAGGCAATAACAAGCACCAGGACGGCAGTACCGCCCATGATCCAGGGCAGGTAGGTGAATACCCCTTTTATGAATACCACAGAAAGCCCGATGCCTGCCAGCAGAAGCACATGGAGCAGCACAATGAGGTACCCGATAAAAATGTTTTTGAACAATCCTTCTTTGTCTGTGTTTTTCAGTGTCATGATAATTTTCTGATGATATTTTCCCTGTATGTGTCTGTGAGCAAAGGAGAGATACCCCCCCGGATCGTATCAAGCTTTGTCAGCAGATAATTGAGTTTTTTTTTGATTTCCAGATGCTGCCCGGATGAGGCATCCGTGGCTTCAAGCAGCAGTTCCGCCTCGGTGATTTTTTTCTTCAGTTCAATTTCCGGCGGCAGAAACCCGGCATTCTTCAGTATTTTATACGCCAGACGGCAGTCATCCGGAACCTGGCTTTCATCTTCAAAAACAAGGGGTTTGCCGCTGCCCGCCAGATTATCGAATGCCCCTTCTTTCTGGGCATTTTTGATTCTTTCTTCCACAATTTTTTCAAACCCGGGTATCATGAAATCTTGTTTCTCCTGAACATAGTGCATACAGCGCTGTGTAATAATTTATCTCTAATAATTAAAGGGGTTATCCAATAAGGGGTTTATATGAAAGTGTTAAGTGTTAAGTTCTAAGCCAATACTTGACTGCTTATACTTTCATCATTTGTTGTGGTTTCTCAGGCCATGGGTGTTTATTCAAGATATGTGCTTTTGATTAAGACCTGCAATTTTATTAAACCAGGCCGGGTTTTGCAAGCTATTTTCTTGACAGGCCATATACAATACTGTATCAAATACCATTTTAGATCACAGTATTATATTGTTACAATTTCATGATATATAATAAAATATTTTTCATAAACCAAAGCGTATCAAAATAAAATAATAGTAAAATGAACCAGAAAAAAAATATATCAAAGATCAGAAATCTCGGTATTATGGCCCATATCGATGCAGGCAAGACCACTGTGACCGAGCGGATTCTGTATTATACCGGAAAATCCCATAAACTGGGCGAAGTCCATGACGGCGAAGCTGTCATGGACTGGATGCAGGATGAGCAGGACCGGGGAATCACCATCACATCAGCGGTTACCACCTGTCAGTGGGATCAGTCCATGATCCAGATTATCGACACCCCTGGCCATGTGGACTTCACGGTTGAAGTGGAACGGGCACTGCGGGTTCTGGACGGGGCCATCGGGGTTTTCTGTGCTGTGGGAGGGGTGGAGCCCCAGTCTGAAACAGTGTGGCGCCAGGCTGACCGGTACAAGGTTCCCAGGATGGCTTTTGTTAACAAGATGGACCGCACCGGCGCGGATTTTTTTGCCGCAGTGGCATCCATCAAGGAAAAACTGGCAGCCAATCCGGTCATGCTCCAGGTACCCATGGGGGCGGAAGACCGGTTTGCCGGTGTTATTGACCTGATTGATATGCAGCAGATCCGCTGGGACGATGAAAGCCTGGGGGCAAAATTTGTCATAGAAGATATTGCACCGGAATATGCAGATCTGGCACAGGAATACAGAGAGAAACTGCTGGAAGCCGTATCTGAGCAGAATGATGCTGTCATGGAAAAATATCTGGGGGAAGAAGAGATTTCCAGAGCTGAACTGACAGCTGCCATAAGAGGTGCAGTCATCAGCCACAAACTGGTACCTGTTCTGTGCGGCAGTGCCTTGAAAAACAAAGGTATTCAGCCCCTGCTCAATGCCATTCAAAGTTTTCTTCCCAGCCCCCTGGATGTGCCGCCGGTGCGGGGAGTTGATCCGGAAACCGGTGATGCCATAGACTTTCCCCCGGAAAAAAACGGCCCGCTGGCCGCCCTTATTTTCAAGGTTTCCATGATCGAGGGCCGCAAACTTTCTTTTGCCAGGATTTATTCGGGGAGGATTGAGGCTGGATCAGAGGTGTTCAATCCGGTTTTGAAGAAAAAAGAAAAACTTTCCCGGATTCTGCTCATGCACGCCAACAAGCGGGAGCGGCTCAAAGAGGCATCTGCAGGGGATATCGTGGGGATTGTGGGGCTCAAGGACTCCGGGACCGGGGACACCCTTTGTTCCCAGGATCATCCGGTTTTTCTTGAAAGAATGGAATATGAAGACCCGGTGATTTCCATCGCCATAGAGCCCAAAACCCACGCAGACCAGGAAAAGCTGGATAATGTCCTGGAAAAATTCACCATTGAAGACCCCACCCTCAAGGTGGCCAAAGATGAAGAAACCGGCCAGACCATCCTGTCCGGCATGGGAGAGCTGCACCTGGAAATTATCATTTCCCGGATGCGAAAGGAATTCAACACCCAAGTCAACGTGGGCAATCCCCAGGTGGTGTACAGGGAAGTGGTGACCGCTCCTGCCCGGGGAGAAGCGGTTTTTGACCGGGAAATCTCAGGGAAAACCCATTATGCCAGGGTACGGATTCAATTGCAGCCACTGGACAGAGGGGTTGGCGTCAGTTTTGTGAACAAAGCCCCTGAAGACCAGATTCCTGTCCAGTTTGTGCCGGCCATTGAGCAGGGTATCAGAGAAAGTCTGGAAGGCGGCTATCTCAAGGGATATCCCCTGGTGGATGTGGGCATTGTTTTGCATGGGGGGGGATATGAAGAGGGCAAAAGCACTGAGCTGGGATTTTCCGTGTGTGCTTCCATGGCCTGCAAGGATGCACTGGAAAACGCCTCTCTGGCACTTTTGGAACCCATCATGCAGGTGGAGGTGTTTGTGCCGGATGCCTATATGGGAGATGCCATTGCCGATCTGAATTCCCGGGGCGGCAAGGTGGAATCCATCACCCCCAAAACCAATATCCAGGTCATCCATGCGGTGGTACCCCTGGCCAAAATGTTCGGTTACTCCACTGCCCTGCGTTCCGCTACCCAGGGCAGGGGGACTTTTACCATGAAATTCGATCGGTTCGACCGGGTGTGATAAAGCCTTAACTGCCGGATATTCCTTTTAACCGCTCTTTTGCCGATTTTTCGGTATCCGGGTCTGCCAGCCCTTCCTCCAGGGCCCTGTTCAGGTGGCGTGCGGCATTTTTGCCATCCTGCATCACATCATAGTACACCCCCAGGTAATAATGGGACAGGGCGGTTTTGTTTTCCCGGGACATGATGCCGGCCAGGTGGAAATATGCCCTGGGAAAGGTGCGGGAAGATGTGGTTATAACCCGGTCCAGATTCTGTCTGGCAGAAGACAGATCTCCTGATTCCATCTGTGCCACAGCCAGATGATATGTTGCCGCAGTACCCAGTACCGGATCCGATTGGATGCCGGACAGCACATTCAGCGTTTTTTCATACTGGCCGTCTATGGTATAAATCCGTCCCAGTTCCAGGAGCACCAGCGGGTCCAGCAGATCAAAGGAAAGGGCTTTCTGCAGATGGGAAATGGCCTTGTCCCGCCGGTTTTCCCGTGCATACAAAAGCCCCAGGCCATAATGGCGTGCCTGCAGTTCAGATGCGGACGCATCCGCCGTCAGTTGTGTTTCAATTTTCCGGATGCTTTTGCCGGTATCTTCATACAACCCTGTCATGCGGTATTTCACCATGTCATAGCCATAGGTTTCAGGGCAGGCAGCAGGTTTTTCCTGCGGGGCATAATCGGCCAGCAGTCCTGCCAAATGGGCAATCCGGCTGCCTGTACCGGGATGGGTTTTAAAATAATCCGGGATACTTTCAATACCCCTGAAATCTGCGGCCCGCAATTTGTTGAGGCTTCCCAGCAGTCCTGCCGGAGAATAACAGGTCTGTTTCAACAGCGAAAATGCCTTCTGGTCTGCTTCGGTTTCATTTTCCCGGGTATAGGCCAGCATGGCGGATTGCCCGGCTGCCATGGATCCCACGGTCAGAGCCTGGCTTGCGTCTCCGCCGCCGGCTGATCCTATGAGTACCCCGGCAAGTACGCCTGCCATGCTGCCGATGGAGACCAGTTTGGACCGGTCTATGGATTGGGACACATGCCGGCTGGCGGCATGGGCGATTTCGTGGGCTATGATTCCGGCCAGTTCGTCTGTAGTGGAAAGGGCGGTAATGAGCCCCCTGTGAATGAAAATATTGGATCCCGGGCTGGCAAAGGCATTAAAGGTATCGTCATTGATGAGATAAAAGCTGTAGTTAAAAGGCTGGGGCGGCAGGTAAGAAAGGATATGCCGGGCCACGGTATTGATCAGGTGATCGGCCACAGGATCATTGAGGATCACATTTTCTTCACGGATCATTTTCATGAATTTGTCGGACAATTTCTTTTCATCCGGTATGGAAATGGCAAAAGAAACGGCCGGATACCCTGTAAAAATCAGAAAAAATATTATCAGGGCTGCAATGAAGCGTTTTACAGGTTTCATGACACGGTATTGCCGGCCGGGGGTGTCAGCGGCTGCATTGATTCCAGGGTGATGAACTGGGTATGTTCCATGGCAATTTCAATGCGGAAGCTGTAGTTGTTTATTTTAAAGGACAGGCGCCGGTTTTCCGCAAAATGGGCATCGATCAGCAGGGTGATGGCCGCATTGAGGGTCAGGGCCTTGGGCTGTCCGAATTCGGCATTAAGGGTGAATTTTTCTTCCACCTCCTTGATGAGCTGGCCCATGAGCTGGTTGGTTATTTCCCCGATGGTATCGGTGACTTCCGAATCCCTGATGGTGGCTGCCAGTTCATTTTCCGGCATGCCCATGGCCAGCATGTATTTTTTGTATATTTCAAAGGCGGCCTCAGCAGAAAAGTTCAGGATAACCAGTCCGGCGTAGTCACCGTCAAACTGCACAAATGATGTTACATCCGGTTTCATGGAAACCCGGGGGATGTCCTGGATGGTGGAAGAAAAGGTGATGGCCTGCCCGGTACCTGCTTCCAGTGTTTTCTGGGTGGTTGTCAGAAATATTTTTGCAATTTCATCAATGGCATTGGTGTGAGAAGACATGGGAACTCCTTTTTGTCTGTATAGTTCTTCTACCTATTTTCATGAAAAAACAGGGAAAAGTCAAAGAAATAATCAGCGCTCCCCTCTTTTATACGGGGCAGCCAGCATGGCCGGTGCATTGAGTTTTCTGGGATCTTTCAAGCTGATGAGTACAAGTATGAGCAAGGTGGCAATATAGGGCAGCATGGCCAGAAAATTGGGAGAGATGCCCAGGGGCTGCATCAGGTACTGGGCCACAAAAATACCGCCGAACAGAAAAGCGGCCCAGATGGCCCGGCCGGGATTCCACAGGGCAAAAATGGTCAAAGCAATGGCAATCCAGCCCCTGCCTGCGGTCATGCCTTCGATCCAGGACTTGGAATAGGAGATGGACAGATGGGCCCCGGCCAGGGCGGAAAACCCGCCGCCGATGATCACCGAAAAATACCGGATCAAAAACACATTCACCCCCTGGGTTTCCGTGGCTTTCGGGTTTTCTCCGGTGGACCGGATCTGGATGCCCAGCCGGGTCCTCTGGAGAAAAAACCAGGATACAAGCGCCAGGCCTATGGCCATAAAGAAAAACGGGCTCTGGCTGAACAATACCTTGCCTATATAGGGAATATCCGACAGTATTGGAATGGTGATATCCTCCATTTTTATGGTCAAAGGCTTTCCCACGTAGGGTTTCCCCACCATCCCGGCCAGGCCCAGACCCAGCATGGTGAGGGCCAGCCCTGAGACAACCTGGTTGGCCTGGAGGGTCACTGATGTAAAGGCATGGATAATGGAAATCACCATGCCGGCGGCCAGGGCGGCAAGAACCCCCAGCCAGGGGGATCCCGTGGTCATGGTGACGATGAATGCGGTGACCGCCCCCAGGGCCATGACCCCTTCCACCCCCAGGTTGAGGATGCCGCTGCGTTCACAGATAATCTCGCCTGTGGTGGCCAGCAGAAGGGGCGTACCCGCCACCATGGTGCGCTGGAGTGTTGATATAATGATGTCTTCCATGGATGGGTTTCCTATGTGCGTGAAAAGGTGACATGTATTTTGTTGTGTAAAAAATAATCCCCCATGATAAGGAAGATCAGCAGGGTGCCGTTGACGATCTCAACGGTTGCCGCAGGCAGCCCGAGGGAAATCTGGATGGCATCCCCGCCCACCAGGATGCCGGCAAAAAAGATGCCGGAGAGGATGGCATACAGGGGATTGAGTTTGGCCAGCCATGCCACGATGATGGCGGTGAACCCGTATCCAGAGGAAACCGATGCAGGATAGCTCAGGTAATGGTGGATGCCTGCCACTTCTCCCACCCCTGCCAGACCGGCCAGACCACCGGAAACCGCCATAAGGATAAGGGTGGTTTTAAAAAAATTGATACCTGCGTATTTGCCGGCATCCGGGTTTTCTCCCACCACCCGTGCTTCATACCCGAACCGGGTCCGGTAAATGACAATGGTCAGGATGGCGGCACAGGCAATGGCAAGAATCAGGGTAACATAATGGATCCTGGATCCGGGAATCACACTGAGGATGGCCGCATCCGGCAGGTTGTCAGTGCCGGGAAACCCGAAGCGGGAAGATCCTTTCCAGGGGCCCACAATGAGCATGGTCAGAATGTGGGCACAGATATAGTTGAGCATCAGGGTGGAAATCACCTCGTTGATGGCATATTTTATTTTCAGTATGGCCGGGATAATGCCCCACAGGGCACCCCCTATAAAACCTGCGGCAAACATCAGGGGTATGATGGCAAAAGCAGGCAGGGTATTTCCGAAAGCAAGCCCGGTCCAGGTGGAAAAAATCGCACCCATGAGCAGCTGCCCCTCGGCACCGATGTTCCAGAACTTTGCCCGGAATGCCAGGGTCAGGCCGGCTCCGATGAGAATCAAGGGGATAGCTTTGGTGATGGTTTCCTTGAATCCGTACATGGAACCGAATGATCCCTGGAATATTTCAGCGATGGCAAATAACGGATTGACCCCGGCAATGAGAAATATAATGCTGATGACCGCAAGTCCGGCTGCCAGAGAAAAGATATTGGTCATCAAAGCCCGCAGCCGGGTGATCTTGTATCGGTCGGTGAAGGAAAGGCGTATCATGGGCAATGTCTTTGTGTTAATAATTACATGCGGTTGGTGCCGGCCATCATCAGGCCGATCTCACACAGGCGCTCATCATCGGCATCAAAAATGCCCATGAATTCACCGGCAAACATGACGGCGATCCGGTCGCAGAGTTCAAAAATTTCTTCCAGGTCTTCAGAGAAAAGCAGTACGGTACTGCCCTGTTTGCGCAGATTGAGCAGGTGGTGACGCAAAAATTCCGTGGCCCCCACATCCAGGCCGTAGGTGGGGTGGGAAGCTACCAGAAGCTGGGGCTGTTCGCTGATTTCTCTGCCCAGTATCAGTTTCTGGATGTTGCCGCCGGACAGGTTTCTGATCTGGTTGTCGATGGAATGGGTATGTACTTTGAAATCATCTACAATTCCCCGGGTGTGCTGTTTTACATGGTCGTATTTGAGAAAATACCGCCGGGAGAATTTTTTCAGGTGGTGCTGCTTTAAAATGGCATTGTCATAGAGAAACAGTCCCGGTGCAATACCGAACCCTGAAAGACCAAGGATCCTCCGAATGGTTTCCTTGTTCTTTT